>JAICSB010000418.1 GCA_025937115.1 Pseudonocardiaceae bacterium
AACCGGTAACTCGGACGGCAAGTCCATCCGCCCGTGTTGAGGAACTCAATGGTGGCTCAGCGCTACAGCAGATCTCGCCTGGTGCGGTTGTGAATCGCACCGTAGGTACCCGGTGCGACGGAAAGACTTCAAACCAGCGACACGATGTGACAGCGATGGTCGGACTTCACTCCGTCTTGCGGGCTGTTCCTCGGCAAAAAGACGTCGTTGACCCACGCAACTGCCTCGTCCGGCTCGCCCGCGAGGTAGACAGGGAGCGGCCGACCCACACGATCGACCTCGACGGCTGCTCTCGGCTCAGCCGGCGGCGACGGTGCTGGCCCCCCAGGCGCGACCGGCCGCAGCCGCGAGGCCAGCAACGTCGCGAGTCGACAGGTGCGACCGCACAGTCTTGATCCCCCGTCTTCCGAGGCAAGTCCTTACCCAAGAGGCTCGTTCGGGGCACTCTGTAAGATCTCGATCACCTCTCCGGCACTGAAGCCGGACCAGGGATAGGAGGACTCGTATGAGCAGCACGCCCGACAAGGCCGAGCAATCCACCGATGATACGAACGGCCCCAACCCTTCCGTGCATGTCCCTGACCCTGCGGACCCTCTTGCTTCCGCAGTTGCTGATGCGACGCACCAATCCCCTCAGTCGGACCCAACAAAGACGGGCGGCGGAGGGTCGCTCGGGGACCTGGCCCGGGAGGTTAGCGGTACCCAATCGAAGATCGACGAAGAACACAACGGTGATCGATAGGAGCCTTTGTGAGGATCGGCGTGTTCCGCCTCAAAGCGTGGTCGGATTGTGAAGATCACCGGCGTGCCATCCCAGGCCATGGTTTGACCCGCAATGCAACTGGCTGACATGCCTTGGCTCTGATCTGTCGACCGTGGCTTGGGGTGGTGCTTGCTGCCGCCGGACCGGGTGGGCGTGTCCCAATAGGGGCCTTGCCGTCAACAGGGCACCGTCACAGTTCTGACCGCCCACACCGGTCTGGCGATGGCCATCCATTCCGTGGCGATCAGGAGACGGACGACCATGACCAGCATGCCCCAGCCGGTGGGAGACGACCAGGACAGCAGCCGCATCGAGGAAATCATTCTCGGTGCCGATACCCACAAAGACCTGCACGTGGCCGCGGTCATCACCGCGCTAGGCGTGCTGCGGGACACCAAGACGTTCCCGGCCAGTGCTGCCGGCTACGACGCGTTGCTGGGCTGGGCGGGTACGTTTGGGGTGCTGCGGCGAGCCGGCGTGGAGTGCACCGGCTCCTACGGTGCCGCGCTGGCCCGGCACCTCCGGCAGGCCGGTATCGAGGTGATCGAGGTCAACCAGCCGGATAAGGCCAACCGCCGCCGGAAAGGCAAGACCGACAGCCTCGATGCCGAAGCCGCCGCCCGAGCAGTCCTGAGCGGCCGGGCATGCGGCAGCGCGAAGGCCGGGGATGGGCCGGTGGAGATGCTGCGGATGTTCAAGCTGGCCAAGTCTTCCGCCATCAAGGCCCGTACCCAAACGATCAACCAACTCAAAGCCGTGCTCATCGCGGCCGATCCCCAACTGCGGGAAACACTTTCTGGGCTGAGCAATCTGCGGCTGATCCGTCGCTGCGCGGACCTGGACATCGACACCCCGCAGGACACCACCAGTGCCGCCGCCTACACCCTGCGGCTGCTGGCTCGACGCATCACCCTCACCGACGAGATCCGCGAGCTGGAACAGCAGATCACCACCGCCGTCACCAACCACACTCCCCACTTGCTGACCCGCTGCGGCGTCGGCCCCGACAACGCCGCCGCTTTACTCATCGCCGCTGGCGACAACCCCGACCGGCTGCGCAGCGAGGCCTCCTTCGCCGCCCTGTGCGGCGTCAGCCCGCTGGAGGCATCCTCAGGCAGGACCCGCCGTCGCCGCCTCAACCGCGGCGGCAACCGCCAAGCCAATTCCGCGCTCTACCGCATCGCCCTATCCCGGCTGCGCTGGGACACCCGTACCCGCGACTACCTCGCCCGCCGCATCACCGAAGGCAAAACCCACCGCGAAGCCATCCGCTGCCTCAAGCGCTATATCGCCCGCGAAATCTATCGGATCATCACATCCCCACCGGAAACGCAGCTGTCCGCTGCTTGACATCCATAGGGGCATCAGCGCCGGTTCTTCCGCAAGCTGCTCACAGCGTTGGAGTACGTGCCCCGTGTGCTGGTCACTGACAAACTGGGCAGCTACCAGGCGGCGCGAGCCGGGTGCTGCGCTCGGTCGAGCACCGCCAATCGACGTACCTGAATAACCGCGCCGAGAACTTCCACCAGCCCACCTGTGCCCGGGAACGAGCGATGAAGAAGTTCACCTCAGCGAGACATGCCCAGCGGTTCCTCTCCGCGTTCAGCGGCATCTCATCGCACTTTCGGCCCGGCCGTCACCGACTCGGCGCCCAGGAGTATCGCCGCGAAATGACCGGCCGGTTCGTCACCTGGAACGAGGTCACGGGCACGGCAACAGCCGCTAACCGACCACACCGCAGATCCGCCCGACCGATCCAACCATGCTCATGTGCTCAGGCAGTCCCAGCAAGTTGACGGTGCCGTGCTGATTACGCTGAAGGGGTAGGAGACGTGAGCCACGCAAGCAGGGTGTGCCCGCAGGTCGCAAAGGCGGTCCGCGAGACCCGTCCCACTGTCCCGCTGGGCTTGGGGTAGATGGGACAGGTTCAAGGAGCCGCTGACCTGCGGAGATACTCACTGGAGGGGGCTGGGACGAGGATGCTGAGGGCGTCCCAGCCGTCCTAAACCCTAGGACCCAGCGCCACATCGAACGACACCGCAACGGGACGGGACACGATTATCAGAATGGTCAGGGCTGCTTTGTCGGATATCACTTGCCGCCGCGTGGGATGGGGATGGGGGTGGACTGGCACGGCCAGCAGTAGCCCGTTCCGGGATCGACGAGTGCTGCGGGCAGGATTTCGGTGCCGCACAGGGCGTGGTAACGGCGGCCCGTGGCCTGCTGCCCAGCGGCGGCATCCGGTGTGAGCAGATGTCTCTGGCTGGTACGGATGTCTACTATTTCCACCATTCCACTTGTGGCATCACTTGGTGTCGGCGAGGCTTGCTGTGTTTGCCCATTGCGGTCGTCTCTGCGTTGGTTGGGTTCGGTGGAACCCAACCACCACCGGGATGCCTTTAGCCGGGGACACTAACGGCCGTCAACCGGTGGTGGTCGGGAATATTAGCGGCGAGGGGGCCGCCGGGAGCCGAAAGCGGGGAGCGCTCAGCCGGTGGCCTGTCGTTGGCTTAGGGGTCCCAGTCGAAGACCACTGTGTGCAGCACCTCTAGCGCGTCTCCGTTGATGCGTTCGGTAATTGGTAAGCCTCCGGGTACGATGAGGGAGTATCGGCGTCGGCGCGCTGCGGAACATCCGCTAGATAGCCCACCGACGTAGACCTCGTCCAGCCAGCTAGTGCTTTCCCGTATTCCGCGCAGGGGTGCGTCTTCCCCGAGCGCGTCGCGTTCGAATGTGAATCCGCGGTCCTTCGCGGCGTCCAGCAGCCGCTCGGCGGCGGCTAGCTCTGGGCTGTCAGGCATCGCTGGCCGCCGTGCGCAGGTTCAACAACCGGCGGCGGGACTTCGTCGCGCTGCCGTCCTCGCCGTCAGACAGTGGGCACGCGGGCGGCGTCGTGATCGTCCTTGCCGACTGGAGCGATTCGGTCAGCGTTTTGAGGTTGGCGCGGATCTCGTCGAGTTGGC
>JAICSB010000579.1 GCA_025937115.1 Pseudonocardiaceae bacterium
GCATAAGACCACCTCTTGAGGTCCCCGTGCAGAACAGACGGCGCGGCTGGCCGCCTGCCGACCTGCTGCGCGAAGGCCTCGAGTCATACCGATGGGCGGCCACTCCCCCTTGCTTACGGCTCTCAAATGTGCCACGGAGGTAGCCGATGCACGGCATTAGCGCCGCTATCCAGCGAGTCGCAGGATGAGATAATTCGCACTCCACATGCGCTCCACCAGGTGTTTGGGTCAGCTTGAAAATGTTGCGAAAAATCGCCATGATCGCGACGACATGAAATGAGCTCGGGCGAAGCAGCTAATGCGTGATGATACAGATGGTAGTCCTGGCCTCACGGTTGCGCGTAGGTACTCGGGGTCTAGCACCTACGTCACCGTTGCGGTTGGCTACGTATTCGAAAAACGACTCCCGGCTACGTAGCCAACCGGGAAGATTTACGTGCGGCTACTGATTGCCCGTGGCGGTACACCTGGGCAGGGTATGGGAAGCCGAATCGGGAATGCCACCGATGCGGTGCGTTTCCCGGCTAGTACCGGGACGACTTTCCTAGGAGGATTTCATGTCTGACGCAGTGGGTTTTGTGGAGATCGACGGGCAGTCCGTGGAGCTGCTGCCGGCCCGCACCGTGATGTCGATGTTCAGCGCCGGTGGCGTGGGTGGCGGCCGTGGTGGCAACGGCGGCGTCGGCGGCGAGGGCGGCGTAGGCCGCGGTGGCCTCGGTATCAACGCCCTGAACGTCAACGCGTTTGGTGACCAAACCAACAGTGCTGGTGACGGCACCGGTGGCGCGGGCGGCAGCGCCGCCGGCGGTGCCGGCGGGTCTGTGTCCGGCTGACAAGTCGCGGCGGTGCCGTTGGATGACGACGTACGGTGCCGTTGGCCAGGGAGGGGTGGTTTCGACGCGGCCACCTCTCCCGTCATCATCAGATTACGGAGAGTATCGGCAGGAGGCGATTGCAATGTGCGATTGTCAGTGTCTCCGGTCGGGTTCTGAAGTCGAGGGACATGCGCATCAACCCCTACTAAAAATGATGGTGGCCACAGCCTGAGCAGCGCTGGCAGGCTCGCTAAGGTCCCGGCAATCCAACTGAAGCTGCACCGGGCGAGCGCCGGGTGCTCACCCGAAGCCCTGGAGTTGTTTTCATGATGCAAGTCTCGTCTCATCATCTGGAAGCACTTCGCACGGTGCTGGCCGGGAAAGTGATCACGGCAGAGGATGCCGACTATGACACCGCGCGCATCCAGTGGAATAACGACATCGATCGCAATCCGTTAGCGATCGCTCGCTGCGCGTCGCCGGCCGACATCGCGGCGGCGCTCAGCTTCGCCCGGGAACAAGAACTTGAAATCTCAGTTCGCGGCGGGGGCCATGCCTTCTCCGGGACCGGTGTTTGTGATGACGGACTGATGATCGACCTCAGCGCGATGCGCCAGGTCTCGATCAGTCCTGACGCTCGCCTGGCCCGGGTGGGCGGCGGTGCCACCGTGGCAGAGTTGGACGCGGCAACCCAGGTGCATGGGCTAGCGGTACCCACCGGAGTAATCAGCCACACTGGCGTCGGTGGACTCACACTCGGTGGCGGCATCGGATGGCTGACCCACAAGGCGGGATTGACCATCGACAACCTGGTCTCAGCAGAGGTAGTGCTCGCCGACGGCCGCTGCGTGCATACCTCCCTTGACGAGCACGCGGATCTGTTCTGGGCGCTACGCGGCGGGGGCGGCAACTTCGGCGTCGTCACGACTTTCGAATACCAGCTGCTCCCGGTCGGACCAGAGGTGCACCTGGGATTGTTTTTCTGGGGGATGGATCAGGGCGAGCAGGTGCTGCGGTTGGCCCGCGACGTCGTCCCGAACTTGCCCGGCGAGGCCGGCGCTCAGATCGCGATCGGGCTCAATGCCCCGCCCGCACCGTTCGTACCTCCGCAATATCACTTCACCCCCGGCTATCTGCTCATCATCGTCGGGTTTTCCTCCGCGGAGGACCACGCCCGGATCGTCGCGCCGATTCGTGACGCGCTTCCGCCACTGTTCGAGCTCGTCACCCCGATCCCGTATGTGGCATTGCAGCGAACGCTCGACGAGACTGCGCCGTGGGGACTCCTCGGGTATCAGGAAGTGATCTACCTCGACGAGCTGACTGACGACGTGATCGCGCGGATCGTGACTCAGCTGCCGGCAAAGCGTTCGCCAATGAGCTTCTGCCTGATTTTCCGGCTGGACGGAGCATATTCGGCGGTCAGCGACGAGCAGACGGCCTTCGGCGGTCGACGCTCGCCGCGATATGTCGTCAACATCGCCGGCATCGGGGCCAGCCCCGCGGTCTTGAACGCTGACCGGGCCTGGGTCCGGTCGTTGTGGAGCGCGTTGCGGCCCTTCGCCAGAGACTCCGGTGGCTACGTGAACTCGATGACGGAAAACGATGACGACCGGGTGCGGGCGTCTTACGGCCCGACCAAGTATGGGCGGCTGGCCCGGATCAAGGCCAAGTACGACCCGGCCAACGTTTTTCACCTCAACGCCAACATCAAACCCGCCTGAACGTCCGGGCGTAAGCCCGTCGAGCAGATGACCTCCAGCGGCGATCCTGCCGAATCCGACGGCTGCCGGGCGACGGTACGCTTGGCACCGGGGCGCGGCGTTGCATCGCATCTGGAGGAGATCGGC
>JAICSB010000412.1 GCA_025937115.1 Pseudonocardiaceae bacterium
ACGGGTCGAGAATCAGCCCGGCGGCAGCCAGCCGGGCGGCGAAGGTCTTGCCCTGCCGGGGAATCGCCCCGACGAGTAGCGAGGTCCACACCAGCGGGAGGCTGATGCGGCGATCTCGGGCGTCGCGGCCGAAGGGCACCGGCCGCCAGGCGTCCCAGCACGCCACGTTGAGCAGCGGAGTGCGCAGCGACGGCGTGGCGTAGGGATCGGTGTCGGCCACCCACATCGCGACGCGCCCGGCGTGCCCGTCGTTGCCCCGGACCCGCTCGACAAGCAACTGCACCTCATCGACGGCTAGCGCCGACGCCAGCGCCTCCCGGTTCTTGATCACGTCGGTAGCCTTGCGGGTCGCCGGGAGGTCGATGGTGATGGCCCATCCGGCCCCGACCCGGTTGGCGCGCTGCACCAATCGGAGGGTTTCGTCCTTGCCAATGAGCTTCGCGTCGCGGAAGGCATCGACAAGGATCTGCGGGTCCATGGTCCAGGCCAGCGACCGGGGGCCGGCGAGTACGGCCCGCCGACCGGGGCTGCCGTCCTTGCGCCGGCCGGTGATCGCCAACACGGCCACTGCTACCACGCCCGTGACCCACAGCACAGCTTGGCCGTAGAGCATGTCGGCCAAGGCCACACCGGCCGTGGTGGCCCCGGCCGCGGCGCCGGTGACGCGCCACCGGAACAGGGTTAACTCGCGGATCTCGACGTACTTATCCGCTAGCTTCTCCGATTGCTCGGCCGCTTCCCGGTAATCGTGAACGGTTCCCCACCGTCGCCACGCCCGACAGGCCAGCACCGTGCCCCGACCGGCCGCGCGAACGAACCACCACGGTGCACAGCACATGGTGACTACCGCGTCCCTGGCCGCCTGTATCCCGTGGGTACGGCTCTTGAGCGCCGCCGGGACGCGGGGTGAACGCTGCCACCACGACACCACCCGCCGGGGACGCTCCTGCTGACCGTCCGGGGAAATGCTGTCTTCGATCAACTCACCGTCGAGCACCGGATCGGCCGGAATCACCGCTTTCTTGTCTGAGGTGCTCACCGCCGATCACCTCGCCAGTAACCGCTATCCAGCGAGGTCACTGACCTCGTGAGGGCATGCGCAGTGATCAACGCCGGCACGGCCAGCACGACCCAGAACAGCGTGCTGCCAGGAGAATAGGTGATTGCAACCCACTGCACACCGACGATCACCCCAGCCGTGCCCAACACGTGCCCCGCCAGCGAGGCGACCCGCGAAGCCGCATGGCTGGCGTTAGCCGCCCGCCGTCCCCGGCGGCCGCCCGCGCGCCACATCATCAACAGCGCCAACAACACACCAAGGGCAGCGACTACCTGCGTCGGACTCAGGTTGATGGTCATGGCGTCGGCCCTCCCCTCTGGCCAATTCCTTCGTCATGTTTTTGGCGGCGTCGCTGCCACACGCGGTGCAGGCCACGCCGGTCGTCCTCAGCCAGTGCGCCCCATACACCCGTGGTGCACGCCCCGGCGGTCCGCAGATCCAGTTCTAAGCACTGGTCGATGACCGGGCATCCGGCACACAACCGCGCGGCTAGTCGCCGGTCGCTGGGTGCGCAGTCGTCCCAGTCGGGCTCCTCGGCTGGCCACAGGCCCCACAGACACAGCCCTCGGCGCATCACCACATCCCTCAGCACCTCGGTCGGCACCTGCCGCCAGCGGTCGAGGCCAGCAGCCGTGGCTTCGTAGTCCGGGGTGTTGTTGTGGTTCACCACGGCGCACCCCCGGTTGCGCGGGCCACCTCGCGAGCGGTGCGCCGCTGCGCTGCCGTCTGCGCCACGTCCACGCATCCGCCAGACTCGGCAGCTTCGGCGGCCATCCGCGCCACGGCGTTCGCCGGGACGACGTACCGGTTGCGGATTCGGACCGCTGGGAATGCGTCTTCCCGAATGGCGCGGTAGATCGTTGCCGGGGTCACCCTCAGCACGCGGGCGGCCTCCGGGACGGTGTAGAACGCCGGACTGGCGGCGCTCCTGTTGGTGCTGTCCATTACTTAACTCCCGGGTCAAAAGCATGATGTCATCTGATTTGTGCACTGATTTCAGTGCTATATGGTGTGCGGATTACCCAAACGACATGCGGGACTACTCTTCGGCGCTTAGGGCGGAGCGCGGAGGAATAGGTGCAGCAGGACTGGGCGGCGGTCGCCACAGCGATCGATACGAGGCTTGCCGAGCTGAACTGGCGGCAGCGTGAGTTGGCCGAACGGGCTCAGGTATCGGTAGCGATCGTGCGCGAGTTGCATCGCAACACCACCCAGCGCCACCGCAATGCCCGCACGCTCGAAGCGCTCTCGGTGGCGCTCGGTTGGCACCCCGAACACCTCGACGCCGTGCTGCGCGGTAGCCCGCCGCCCGATCGCGGTCAGCCAGCAACTTCGCCGGTGGATCCGGTCGCGGCCCGGCTGACCTCGATCGATCGGCGCCTGGCTGCCATCGAACGGCGTCTCGATGAGCTGGCGGCTCGCGATGGCTAGACCATTCGGCGACCAGCCGTTCGTGGTGTCGGTGATTTCTTGCATGGCACTACAAAACGCCCTGAAGGTGCTGCTTCGTAATTGTCACCGGTTAACGGTCGGCCCATTAACTACCATTAACTTCGCAGCTCAGAGGCAGTTTATTCGACGCGCGAGTTGGCCAAGTTGACGTCACTTCAGGCTGTTCGCCGGCAGCTGGGCTACACCGGAGCCCAGGTGATCGACCTCCTCACTCGCCGCGCTCATGCGCTGAACCTGCCGATCGCGAACAAGGCAAGCCTGAAGACCAAGCTGTCGCGATGGGAGAACGGGAAAGAACAACCCAGTGAGATCTACCGGCGGATATTCCGCGAGATCTACGGCCGGACCAACGCCGAACTCGGCTTCCCCGACGAGCCCGAGCAAGACCCCGAAGCCACCGAGCTACTGAGCCGGCTCGCCGCAGCCCGCACCGTCGACCACGAAACCGTCGAGGTCTTCCGCCATCAGGTCGATCACGCCCGCCACGTTGACCGGCGCTTCGGTGCCCTCACTCAACTCGACCTGCTCCGCACCCAGATCGACCAGGTGCACCAACTCCTGACCTACCGCACCGGCCCGCAGCGGCCCGCGCTGGCCGGGGTCCTCGTGGAGGCATCGACTCTCGCCGGGTGGCAAGCCCTCGACCGTGCCGCCGTCGGCCAAGCGTGGATGCACTACGAACGCGCCAAGACCGCCGCCCGTGAAACCGACTCAGCCGCCCTGCTCGCCCACGCCACGGCCGAACAAGCCTTCGTTCTCATCGATCTCGACGAGACCATCGCGGCCGTTGACCAGCTCGCCCACGCCCGCACCATCGCCAACGGCACCGCCACGCCCCTACTGAGTGCCTGGCTTACCGCAGCACACGGGGAGACTCTCGCCGCCGCAGGCCATGCCGATGAAGCACGCCGAGCCTTCGATACCGCGGCCGATTTGCTCCCGAACGATCCTGTCGACCCCGCGCTGCCGTTTCTGTTCCTGGGCGATTCCCACCTCGACCGCTGGCGCGGTAACGCCCTCGCCCGCCTCGGCGCACCCGATGCGATCGACCAGCTCACCGCCGCCCTCGCCCGCCTGCCCGCTGACTTTGTCCGCGCCCGCACCGGTCTACTCGTCGACCTCGCCTACGCCCACGCCGCTGCCGGTGACCGCGACGCAGCCCTCGCCCACGCTCGACAAGCCCGCAGACTCACGGCACAGATCAAATCCGACCGGCAATTACGACGGCTCAACCAGCTCGTGCTACCCGGCGGCAGCGGCACCGCC
>JAICSB010000197.1 GCA_025937115.1 Pseudonocardiaceae bacterium
AGGCGGTGGATCCGATCGGCGCCACCTTCCGGCCGGCCTGGGCGAAGGCGACCGCCTCTCGTGGATCGCCGGAGTAAAGCGCAATCTGGGCCTGGGTGCCGCGGATCCAGCCGGCAAGGCGCGCATCCCCAACTTCCTGTGCCAGCGACAGCGCCGCCGCACAATGCGGTTCGGCCTCGTCGCCCACTGCGAGCGATGCCTCGGCTACCAGGCCGGACAGCCAGCCGGCCACCGCGTAGAGGTGACGGCGCTCGCGCAGGGTCAGCCTGCCGTCCAGCAGTCGGGCCACATATCGCCGCCAGGACAACACGTTTTCCCGGAACTCTGCTGGGGGTACTGCGAAGTACTCCTCGCCGAGTCGTTCGACAAGCTCCTCTAGCTGTTCCAGGGCGCCAGCGCCGAGCTCGGAGGCCTCAGTTCGGCGTAGCAGCTCGACTGATTCGAGGGTCGGGTTGGTTGCGTGGTCAGCCGGGGTGGCGCGGTGGTCTGTGGGGAGCGCGGCGAGAAAGCGGTCACGTTGCGCGTCGGAGGCCTTCTCCAAGGCATGGTCCAGGGCGCGGCGCAGCGCCAGACTCGGTGGATGGGTGCCACGCTCGGCGTTACCGACCGTCCGCTTCGCGAACCCCAGCGCGGTGGCGAACTCGTCCTGGGACAAGCACAGCCCCACTTCACGGAGCTGACGGATCTTCAACGCAGTCCACTCCACTGGGGAAGGGTAACGCAGTACCTACCACTGGATTGCCACCAGCAAGGGATCGCGGTTGCCACCCGAAAGCGGGTTTGCTTCCAGACACGAACGCCGGGTGCTCGCTGGTCGCGGCTCCGCACATCTGGGAGGAAAAGTGTTAGTCAATGTTCACTCACGGCAGCCACGCCGAGTCCCATCCTCATCAGAATGATTCAGCAGGACCGTCGTACATAGAGCTGCCGCCGAGTCGTGGATAGCCCAGATGTGGTGATAGCCACTCGACTGCTCGACCGTGCCAAGCGGTGTGGTTTTGCGTTCTGGCGAGCCGGTGCGGGCGAGGACGGGCCGCTGGTGGGATACCGAGTCACCGGTAGCTGGGTCGATGTCATTCACATTGCGGGATTTAGTCGTGACTGCCTGGCTGTGCGTCAGCGAACGTCGTCGCTGATTCTCCACACGGCTGAATCGGCGGACCGTCGGGTGGAGGGCAGCGCGCTCGATGTGCTCAACGAGGTGTTGGCGTGGGAGTCGTCACCATGACGCGCAAGGATCAACGACTGTCCGGAGGAAGCTGTGGGTGATGCGGTTCAGCTGATTGATCAAGCGATCTACGACAGTCACTCACCCAGAGTCACCGCCTGCGGAAGGCGCTACGGACACGGTCTGTGCACCGTCCTCTGGATCAAAGCCAGCGACAACGGATGGGTGCTGTTACCCCACGGCATGCCTGACCTCGCCGTGCACCTTTCTACCGACGACCTCGTCACCATGCTCGACCGGCTGCGAGACAAGCTTTAACCGGACCACGGGGAGGCCACCACGCGGTAGCGTGCAGCTTGCGAAGCGGTACGACGCAGGGGGTGGGACCGACCGGTGCAGCAGGCCCAGCGCGAGCCCCAGCAGCCCATCGGCGGTGCAGCCCCCGGGCAGATCGGTCCGGCGCAGCGAGCTGCGGATTGGCAGCGGCTGGCCGGCGAGCAGTTCGACATCGCGGTCATCGGTGGCGGAGTGGTCGGGTCCGGTGCGGCTTTGGACGCCGCCACCAGAGGGCTGAAGGTGGCGCTGGTGGAAGCCCGGGACCTGGCATCGGGCACGTCGAGCCGGTCGTCGAAGCTGTTTCACGGCGGCTTGCGTTACCTGGAGCAGCTGGAGTTCGGGCTAGTGCGGGAGGCTCTGCACGAGCGGGAGCTGATGCTCACCCTGCTGGCACCGCACCTGGTCAAGCCGGTGAACTTCCTGTATCCGCTGGCCCACCGGATCTGGGAACGGCCTTACGTCGCCGCGGGATTGGCGCTTTACCAGACGCTGGGCGGGTCACGGTCAGTGCCGGGTCAACGCCACCTCACCCGCGCTGGCGCGCTGCGGCTGGCTCCGGCACTCAAGCGGGACACCCTCGTCGGTGGGGTGCACTACTACGACGCGATCACCGACGATGCCCGGCACACCATGACGGTGGCTCGGACCGCCGCCCAGTATGGCGCTGTGGTGCGAAGCTCCACCCAGGTCATCGGCTTTCTGCGGGAGGCGGATCGGATCTGCGGAGTCCGGGTGCGGGACTGCGAGACCGGCCAGGAAACCGACGTCGCGGCGCACGCGGTGCTCAACTGCACCGGAGTGTGGACCGACGAGATCCAGCGATTGTCCGGTGGCCGGGGTCGGTTCCGGATCCGCGCCTCCAAGGGGGTGCACATCGTGGTCCCGAGGGACCGCATCGTCTCCGAGAGCGGACTGATCCTGCGCACGCCGACGTCAGTGCTGTTCGTCATCCCGTGGCGCAGCCACTGGATCCTCGGCACCACCGACACCGGCTGGAACCTCGACCTCGCACATCCCGCGGCCACTCGCGCGG
Source organism: Pseudonocardiaceae bacterium (assembly GCA_025937115.1). The sequence goes on from JAICSB010000197.1 coordinate 2,538, forward strand.
ACATCGAGTACCTGCTGGACACGGTGAACTCGGTGCTGGCCACGCCGCTGACCGAGAGCGACATCGAAGGTGTCTACGCCGGTTTGCGCCCGCTGCTGGCCGGCGAGAGCGAGCAGACCTCGCGGCTGTCCCGAGAACACGCGGTCGCCCGGGTGGCGCCCGGCCTGGTGGCGATCGCGGGCGGCAAGTACACCACCTACCGGGTGATGGCGGCCGACGCGGTGAACGCGGCGGTTCCCGATCTACCCGGCCGGGTTGCTTCCTCGATCACCGACAAGGTGCCACTGCTCGGCGCGGATGGCTACCACGCCCTGGTCAACCAGGCTGACACACTGGCCGCCCGGCACGGACTGCACCCCTACCGGCTGCGCCACCTGCTGGACCGTTACGGCTCGGTGGTGCACCAGGTGCTGGCCCTGGCCGCGGACCGCCGAGACCTGCTCGCGCCGCTGCGCGAAGCGCCCGACTACCTCCGGGTCGAGGTGGTGTACGCCGCCAGCCACGAAGCAGCCCTGCACTTGGAGGACGTGCTGACCCGGCGCACCCGGATCTCGATCGAGTACCCGCATCGGGGCGAGGCATGCGCCGCTGATGTCGCCGACCTGATGGGCGAGGTGCTGGGCTGGAGCGCGGCTGAGCGGGAGCGGGAGGTACAGATCTACCTTGCCCGGGTGGCCGCCGAACGCGACTCGCAGCGCCAGCTCAACGACTCCACCGCCGACGCCCGCCGCTCCGCCGCTCCCGACCCCCGCCCGCAACTCCTCGCCCCCGTCAGCTGACCACGTCGTCCCCGATATTTCCCGATATGGGGACATATCGGCCCTATTCGTCGGTCGATAGCCCCGATATGTCCCCATATCGGGGAGCGGGGTGCTGGGTGATCTGGCACAGGGCGGTGCCTTGGGTGACTGGGGTGCCGGGCCGGGCGGCCAGCGCGGTGATGGTGCCGGGGTGGTGCGCGATGACCGGGTTTTCCATTTTCATCGCTTCGAGCACCACGATGAGGTCACCGGCGTCGACTAGGTCTCCCTCGGACACCGCGACCTTGACCACGGTGCCCTGCATGGGCGCGATGACCACATCACCCGGTACCGTCCGTGACCGCCCACCGCCGCGTTGGCGAGGCCGGGCCCGGCCGGTGCCGCCACCTCGCAGGGCGAGATCGGCCGGCAGCGAGACCTCCAGCCGTCGACCGCCGACCTCCACGACCACCGTCTGCCGCGGCGGCGGTAGGGGGATCTCCTTCGGGGCGCCGTGCGGCTGGAGCGGTGGGCGAAACTCGGTCTCGATCCACCGGGTGTGCACGGTGAACTGTTCGCCGTCGGCGGCGGCGAAGGCCGGGTCGTCCACGACTGCCCGGTGAAATCCGATGACCGTCGGCACTCCCTCGACGGTGAACTCGGCCAGCGCCCGCCGGGCCCGTGCCAGAGCCTGCTCACGATCCGCGCCGACGACGATGAGCTTGGCCAGCATCGAGTCGAACTGGTCACCGATGACGGTGCCGGCGCGTACTCCGGCGTCGAGCCGTACTCCCGGTCCGGACGGCGGATCGAAGACCGTGACGACACCGGGAACGGGGAGGAAGCTCCGGGCCGGATCCTCAGCGTTGATCCGGAACTCGATGGCATGGCCGCGTGCCGGCGGATCAGCGTCCATGGTCAGTTTCTCGCCGGCGGCGATCCGGAACTGCTCGCGGACCAGGTCGCGCCCGGTGGTCTCCTCCGATACCGGGTGCTCCACCTGCAGCCGGGTGTTCACTTCGAGAAAGGAGATGGCGCCGTCGGCGCCTAACAGGAACTCGACGGTGCCCGCGCCGGTGTAACCAGCCTCGGCGCAGATCGCTCGGGCCGCCTCGTGGATGGTGTGGCGCTGCTCATCGGACAGAAACGGCGCCGGCGCCTCCTCGACCAGCTTCTGGTGGCGGCGTTGCAAGGTGCAGTCCCGGGTGCCGACTATCACGATGGTGCCATGTTGATCCGCCAACACCTGCGCCTCGACATGACGCGGTTTGTCCAGGTAGCGCTCCACGTAGCACTCGCCGCGTCCGAAGGCCGAGACGGCCTCGCGCACCGCGGAGTCGAACAGCTCGGGGATCTCCTCCAGAGTGTGGGCCACCTTCAGGCCGCGCCCGCCACCGCCGAACGCGGCTTTGATCGCCACCGGTAGGCCGTGCTCAGTGGCGAAGGCCACCACCTCGTCGGGGCCGGACACGGGATCTCTCGTCCCCGGCACCAGCGGTGCTCCCGCCTTGCTGGCCAGCTGCCGGGCGGTGATCTTGTCGCCCAGGTCCCGGATCGCTCGCGGCGACGGTCCGATCCAGATCAGCCCGGCATCGATCACGGCTTGGGCGAAGTCGGCGTTTTCGGCGAGAAACCCGTAGCCGGGATGCACCGAGTCCGCGCCGGCCCGGGCCGCGACGCCGAGCAGCTTGGTCTGGTCGAGGTAGCTGTCCGCGGGGGTGTCCCCGCCCAATGCGAACGCCTCGTCGGCCAGCGTCACGAACGGAGCGTCGCGGTCACCGTCGGCGTACACGGCGACGCTGGTCAGCCCGGCATCCCGGCAGGCCCGGATCACCCGGACGGCGATCTCCCCGCGGTTGGCGATGAGCACCTTGCGCAAGACCGACGGGTCCGGTGCCTCCGGGGCTGTGCTCATTCGCCGCATTCTAGATTGCGGCGCTGGTCGCATCCGCGAAAAGGTTCCGCTTCGCGGTCACGGCTCGTTGTGGCTCACGAAAAGGTTCCATTTGGCAGCTGCCGTGCTTGATATCCACAGTATGTGACGTGGAGCGCGTGCGTTCAGCGTGGTAGCCCGCGCACCGTGCGCTTGATCCGGGCCAGCATCGCGGCCGCGCCGCGCAGTCGCAGCGGGCTCACCGCGTCGGCCAGCCCGAACTGGAGGTAGAAGTCGTCCGGTGTGCCGAGCACGATCGCCGCTGGCTCGCCGTCGAGCCCGGTGTGCAGGATCGCCGCGAGCCCTCGGGTAGTGACCGCTTCCGGTGGCGCGTCGAAGTACAGGCGCACCCGGCTGTCATCGGTCACCTCGACGGACAGATATAGCGGAGACTGGCACTCGGGTACCCGCTGCATCGCGTCGTGGGTCAGCGGCGGTGGCAGCTCGGGCAGCTCTCCAGCTAGCTCCACCAGCAGCTGAAGTCGGTCGGTGGGGCTGACTTCGGTGAACTCCTCGGCCAGCTCGGCCAGCCGCGGCGCCAAGGCTGGCGTGCTCATCTGGACCATCCTCTCCTCGTCCGATGAGTGCACTGCTGACCATGCCACAAGGTCACGACCACAGCGACACCACGGCCACCCCGACCTCAGCGAACAGTCGCCGGGTCAGTGGCAGGCTGATGCCGATCACGCTGGACGGGTCACCGTCGATTCCGTCGACGAACCAGCCGCCCCGCCCGTCCAGGGTGAACGCGCCGGCCACCTGTAGCGGTTCCCCGGTGCCGACGTAGGCGGCGATCTCCTCCGTCGACGGTTTACTGAACCAGATGACCGTGCTCTGCGCGCCGCTGGCGGTTGCGGTACGGACGCCGTGGTCGAGCCGGACGACCGCGTGCCCGGTGAGCAGCTCGCCGGTGCCGCCGGCCATCGTCTGCCAGCGGCTCAGCGCGGCGGCCGCGCAGCCGGGCTTGCCGACCAGCTCGCCACCGATGTGCAGCATCGAGTCGCACCCGACGATCACCGCGTCGGGATACTCGGCGGCGATGTCCGCCGCGACGGCGTCGGCCTTCGCGCGGG
>JAICSB010000016.1 GCA_025937115.1 Pseudonocardiaceae bacterium
CGACCGGCGTGCCTACTCACCCGTCCTCCGCCAAGCCGACCTACCCGCAACGACCGTCCCCTGGTGGGGCAACCGCACCCTGCACTACGAATTCGCCTGACCCTTGCCCCAACCAACTGCGCGGAAATCCGCGTTAGCGAGCACTCCCCGCGACGGTCAGCCAGAAGCTGGCCTCGATGATCGGTACATCGGTGAACACGTTCTGCGCGCGGACCGCGTCGTCGAAAGCCCGCCAGTTGCGCACCGACGCCGGCCGCAACCGCACATGCTCGATCCGGCCGCCCGCACCGAGCTGCACCCAGGCCAGCGACTCGCCGCGGGAGGACTCCGCCCAGCCCAGCCCCAATCCGTGCCCGGGCGGAACGTCGATGGTGCCGGCGGACACCCCGGCGCCGGTCAATTCACCCAACAGCCGGACCGACTCGTCGACCTCGGCGCACATCACCTGCATCCGAGCCAGCGCGTCGCCAGCCGACCGCTGCGCGAGCCTAGGCGCCACCTCGTCGTACGGCGCCACCGGATGATCACAGCGGCAGTCGGTGGCCTGGCCGCTGGCCCGCGCCACCGGCCCGACCAGGCCGAGCCGCTGCGCCTGCTCGCCTGTCAGTAGGCCGGTAGCCTCCAGCCGGTCCAGGAACGAGTTGGTGCGCATCAGCGCGTCGGTGACTCGGCGCAGCTCGTCGTGGGCGCCCGGCAGCAGCCGTCGCAGTGCCTCGAGGTCGGGTGTGCGGGTGACCCCGCCGACGTCGAGCACCCCGAACAGGTAGCGGTGCCCGAACACCGCCGCATTGAGCCGCAGGAACTGCTCCAGCGCGATCTCGGCCTGAGCCTGGCCGACCGAAAGGCCGGTCGACTGGCACATCGCCGCGATCGCCGCCGCGTGGTTGTACAGCCGCTCTAGCTCCAGCGCGCAGCCACGGCTGCGGGCCAGCCCACCACGGACCTCGACGCCGGCCGCGGCCTCCACCGCGGCGGCAAAGGCCCAACTGTTGGCTACAGCCGACAAACCTTCCATCCGCTCGACAAGGAACAGCGCGTCCCCCGGCGACCGCCCGTGCAACCGCTGCTGCACGCCGCGGTGCTTGTGCCAGGTGAACAGGTAAAGGTCGACGACCTCCTCGCCGCTGGTGACCAGGCCGTAGTACAGCGACTCGGCGCCGGCCCCGCGCACGGGACCGACCGGGAACTCGAAGGCCTCGCCGCCGACCGTGTGCGGGCTGTGGGTGTCCTGGGATAGCGGCGCGGTGGTGCCCGGCCACAGCCCGTTGCCGCCCGCGTGCGGCGGCACCGCCACCCGGTTGAGCAAAGTCCCGGCCGGCCGCACGCCGTGCTGCTCGTAGAGTTCGCCCTGCTCGGCGAAGACCGCAGGGTCGATCTCGGACAACGCCGGGTAGGTATCGCCGGTGACCGGGGTGCGCAGCACGAGGAAGCGCCGCTCGGCATCCAGCGCGTAGACCAGGTGCAGTGTGACTGGTGGTCCGGCCGAGCCGAACAGGTCGGCCAGGCGCGTTCCCGGTGTGCCGACCAGCGCGTGCACTGCGGGTTCCAGGTTGGCGGCTGGTACGTCGGTCAGCTCGACACCCGAGCCGAGGCGAGTCACCGGCAGGTCCGCGAGGGCGCCGGCCCGGCGGCGCAGTATGTCGGTCATGAGATCGCCCCGATCGAGCTCATGATCGCGTGGTCGAGACCGCCCGGAACCCATACCCCGAGCAGCAGCAACCCCGCCATGCCGGCCACCAACGGTAGCCCCGCCAGCACCCGCTCTGACGAGGTGGGGTAAGCCCGCAGCACACCGGGCGACGGACCGGTGACCATGCCGGTGACGCTCCGCGAGAGCCCGACGAAGGCCACCGCCAGCAGCAGCAACAGCAGCGCGGGTAGCACAGGATTGGACAGGGTGAAGCCGGCTCGCACGATCGTCAGTTCGGACAGGAACAGCCCGAACGGCGGCGAGCCGAGGATCGCCAAGGTGGCCAGCAGCAGCACTCCTCCGGTCAGCGGAAGTGCGCTGAGCAGGCCACGAACGTCGCGGGTCTCCCGGCTGTGATAGGCGAGCACGACGTCACCGCTGGTGAGGAAGAGCACGGATTTGCCGATCGCGTGGTTGAGCGTGTGCAGTAGCGCGCCGTAGAGCCCGAGCGTGCCGCCGAAACCCAGGGCGATCGCGATGATGCCCATGTGCTCCACGGAGGAGTAGGCGAACAGCCGTTTGAAGTTGCCCCGCCGCACCATGAACAACACGCCGACGACCATCGAGAGGAAGCCGAAGGCGAGCAGCACGTGCCGGACGTAGCCCGTGCCCAACCCCACCTGGGCGATCGCCAGGAACCGGATGATCGCGTACATGCCCGTGTTGAGCAGCGCGGCCGAGAGCATCGCGCTCGCCGGGCTGGGCGCCTCGGCGTGGGCGTCGGGCAGCCAGGTGTGCATCGGGGCCAGGCCGACCTTGGTGCCGTAGCCCACCACCGCGAGCAGGAAGGCCAGTCGCAGGTTGGGGTGCGAGAGCTCGGCGGCGTGGGCGTAGAGGAACGGCCACGCCAGCCGCAGGTTCGACGTCAGCTGCAGTGCTGAGCCGGAGTAGAACAGGAACAGTGTGCCGACCAGCGCGATCGTCACCCCGAGCGAGCTGATGATCACATATTTCCAGGCGGCCTCCAGCGACCGGGCCTTGGCTTCCAGACCGACCAGCACCACGCTGGCCAGCGTGCTGCCCTCGATGAGGACGAACAGCAGGCCGAGGTTGCCGGTCTCCAGTGAGGCGAGCATGAGGCTGGCGAACAACCCGAAGAACACGAAGTACAGCCGGACCTGTAGTGCGCTCAGCACCCCTGCCTGCTCCTCAGCGCGCAGATAGGCCGCCGAGCCGAGCGAGGCGACCAGCACCACCAGCGCCACGGTGAGCAGGAAGAATGTTCCGAGCGCGTCGACGTAGACGAACCCCGATGCGGCGCTGACCGGACCGCGGCCGAGCACGTGCACCATCAGCGAGACGACCAGCGCGAGCGTTGCGACCGCGCCGGCGATCGCGGCGTAACCGGCGCCTCGGGCTCGGGCGCCACCGGCCGCGGCCAGCGTTCCGGCCAGCGGGAAGGCGGCGATGAGGGCGACTGAGGTGAGCACGGCCGTCATCCCCGCAATCCGCGCAGCTCGGTGGCACTGGCCTCAGCAAGCTGGCGAGTCAGGCCGGAGACGTACACCAGCATGATCAGTACAGCGGCGGCCAGGTCGAGGAAGACGCCGGCCTCGACGATGAATGGGAAGGTGGCCACCAGCGTGATCGCGCCCAGGAACACGCCGTTCTCCAGGATCAGCCAGCCGATCAGCTGGGCCACCGTGTGCCGGCGGACCACCATGGTCAGCCCACCCAGCAGGATCACCGCGGTGGAGATCGGCACCACCGCCGCGGCGACCAGCCCGGCGGGCAGGTTCGCCGGCCGGGTCACCAGGTAGGCGAACGCGGTGAGGACACCGCCGAGGATGAGCGACGTCGACAGCCCGGTGGAAACGGCCACATCCCGTTTGAGCTCCAGCCGGACGATGAGCATCCGCCTGGCGATGGTCGGAATGCCGACACCCTTGATCGCGAGCGTGAGCAGCGCGAGCACCCAGAGCTCCGGGCGCCCGAACTGGTAGGCCACCACGCCCGTCGCGAACGACAATACGATCGACTGCGCCCCGTAGTAGGTGACGTAGCGGCTGAACAGCTTCGAGCCCAGGCAAGCGAAGCCGCACAGCAGAATCAATACGCCAGCCAGGTCCAGCAGCACACCGGCGGCCGAGGTGGCGGACAGACTCTCCATGTGCTCAGCCCCCAATCACATAGGAGGTCACGATGCCGAGCAGGGCGAGCAGGAACGACGCGCCGAGGAACTCGGCGATCCGGAAAAACCGCAGTTTGGCGAACGAGCTGTCGATGATCACGATCGCCAGACCACACAGCGCGAGCTTGCCGGCCAGAGCGAGGATCGCCAGCAGGCCACCAGGTAGGTCGTCGGCGCCGGCCAGCCCCCAGGGCAGCACGAAGACGTTCATGAAGATCGACGAGAGCAGGAACAACTTCATCCAACTGCCCCATTTGACCAACGCGTAGAGCCGTCCGGAGTACTCCAGCGCGCGCCCTTCCTCGATCATCGAGATTTCGGTGCTCCCGGTCGGGTTGTCGATCGGGATGCGTCCGCCTTCGACCAGCACCAGTAGGAAGAACGCGACCAGGCCGAGCAGGTGGGTGGGCAGCACGATGACGTAAGGCGACGACGCCACCGCGTGGTTCATCAGATACGGGTTGTCCGAGGCCGAGACCGCGCCGACGGTGAAGAACACCAGGATCAGGGCCGGCTCCGCGAGGCTGCCCACCCAGCTGGCCCGGCTGGCGCCCAGTCCACCCAGCGGGCTCGCGGTGTCCAGCCCGGCCAGCGACATCGCGAAGCTGGCCAGGGTCAGCACGAAAGCCCCGCCGATCAGATCGCCGAGAAAGGCTAATGGCAGCGGTTCGTTGGTGATGATCGGCACGATTGCTGAGACCGTGAGATAGCAGGCGAAGGCGACGAAGGGAACGACCCGGAAGATCCACGATGCCTGGTCGCTGACCGCAGTGCTTTTGCGGAGCAGCTTGGCGAGATCGCGATACGGCTGCCAGACGCTCGGCCCGCGCTTGGATGCCACCACCGCTTCGGCTCGAGTTATCACACCGGAGTACAGCGGAGCCAGCCCAACAACCACCGCGCTCTGCACAATCTGCAGCGCAACCTCACGCAACACCACGCGTACCTCCCTCTGGAAAGCCCAGATGTGAGGTAGAAGCCATCAGCCGTAGCGTTTCGCGGGCTTCATCGCGTGGCGCATGTTGAGAATACACCGCATGGTCCGAAGTAGGCGACCGCTCCGGGCGTGCAGATTGCGACCGCAGTCAGCGCAGCGACTTGTTCGTAATTCTCCTCTGGTGAGGAGTAGCCGGTGCCGGTAGGATATAGCGGCATTCAAGCTGAGGATTGTCCCGGATGCCGATGTAGCGTCGGGTCCCCGGCCTGGGAGGCGTCGATGAATTCTCCCGCTTTTACCCGAGTGCTCGTCGGCTGGGACGGTTCGCCTGGCGCCACCCGCAGTCTCGCGGCCGCCTGCCGCCTGGCCACCGACGCGAGTGAAGTCTTGGCCCTAGCCGTCGTCCCGTCATACGCACACGTCGAGGCTACCGAAGACCGCGACGAGGCAGTCGCTGAGATCAAAGTGCCCCTCCAGCGGCGCTACGAGCAGGTCAGGGCCACGCTGCCGCCAACACCACGGGTGTCCCTGGAATTGAGGGTGACCAGGTCGCCGAGGCGCTGCTGAGCTATTCGCTGCAACACAACTACGACCTGCTTGTGCTCGGGCTACACGGCAACGAAGGCGAAATCCATCGCAAGCTGGGACATGTGGCCAGCCATGTGGTCAAGGCGGGATGCTGCCCGGTGCTGTTGATGCCGACCGAGGCCAGCGCATCGCGGCCAAGGGAGCTCTCGCGAACCGGCGTGCGGCGGAGTCTGCTGCATTTTGGCCGTCGCGCAAACGCGGAACTCAGCTAGCGGCCCAGTAGCCTGCGCCACAAACGCCAACCGGGCATTCGAGGAGATCCGTCCGCGCGGCGGGCGAGCTCGGCGATCGCGCCGCGCCGGGTGCGGCGTGTCGCGACCGGCCAGCTGTGGTCGGGCAGCACCACGACCCAGTGCTTTGCGCTGCGTCGAACGCGGCCGACCACCACGCCGTCCACGGCGACGACGACGATCACCGGACTGTTCGGGAACAGCCGGGTCCAGCGCACCGAACGGGTTCCGCTTAATTGGGTGGCGGCCTGCTCGTCGTAGACCCGCCATTTCTCCGCGTACACGATGCTTTCCGCCGCGCGGACCACGTCTGGCAACGCAGCGTTACCTGCCTGCTCGCGTGGGGTTGCGTAGCTCAGGTCCTCTGCTGGCCGCCTGCGATGGAGTCTGCTCATAGCCCCTCCCGGTTCACCGGGGCGGAGCGCAGTGAAGCTAGCGTGATCCGCAGAGCCGCTGCGTGTCCGCCCGATCCCCGTTCGTCGCTCGAACAGGGACCGTTGGCGGGCCTTCCGCAATTCTGGCGGGCCCCTCCGCCATGCCGTCCACGATACCGCCGTCATCCTGCTGTCAGCCGCTGGCCACCGGGTGGATGTCTAGCCACCACGCGGTCGTGCATACTATGGTCAATCACGTGAGACGGCGGAGGGGCCCGCCGCTAGCCGTGGCATTCGCCACCAACGGTCCCTACCCGATGGGTAGGCGGTTGTGTGTCTCTTTCACTGACGTCTAATCCCGGGAAACGCGAGCACGCCGCGAATCGGGGAGGAGCTTTGGCGAAGGTTAGCGAGGAGGAAGTACTGCTATTGTGGCGCGCTCTTCGGCATTTACGTTCTGGTAAAGCCCCGCCGTGCGCGCCACGGGGCAGACCGCCCCGCAGCGAATGTCCACTTTACCGTAAGTGTAACCGCTGGAGCGGACCGGATGATTACCGTCTCAGCATGGAGGAAACTGTGGAGCAAACCGAGCGTCGCCGCGCCCGATGGCCTTGTAGCCGGATTCTGGAACTATTGGGCCCCGACACATCCCGGATTTGCTAACCGAGGCGGCCACCAACCCGTGATCGCGATTGAAGTCGTCTCCTGGCCGTGCCGATGATGGCGCGAACGCGCGCCGTTGCGGCATCTCCGGCTCTGAAGTTCGTGCTGATGGTCGGTATCATGAGCTTCTTCGCCGACTTCACCTACGAGGGGTCGCGAAGCATCATCGGTCAGTACTTGGGACTGCTCGGTGCCGGGGCGCTCGCGATCGGCGTGATTACCGGATTCGGTGAGTTCCTGGGCTACGGCCTGCGCCTGGTCTCGGGGCGTGGCGCTGACCGGACCGGGCGATACTGGCCCATCACCATCGGCGGCTATGTGCTCCAGATGTCGGTCGTGCCGCTGCTCGCTCTCGCCGGGAGCTGGCAGGTAGCCGCACTGCTGATCATCCTCGAACGAGTCGGCAAAGCCATCCGTAACCCGCCACGCGATGCGATGCTTTCGCACGCGGCCAAGGAGATGGGCTACGGCTGGGCGTTCGGTGTCCACGAAGCCCTCGACCAGTTCGGGGCGATGTTCGGTCCGCTGCTGATCGCCCTGATCCTGGCGATCAGCCAGCACGACTACAAGATCGCATTCGCGTCTCTGGCCGTCCCGGCCGCGATCATGTTGACGCTGTTGGCGGTCGCCCGCCTGCTCTATCCGCGGCCACAGGACCTCGAGGCGGGTCCTGCTCAGGTGACCACTGAGGGCCTGCCTCGGGTGTTCTGGGTGTATCTCGGGGGAGCCGCGCTCGTCGGCGCCGGGTTCGCTGACTTCCCGATCATCGCCTACCACTTCCAGCAGGCGGGGACCGTCCGCCCTACCCTCATACCGATCTTCTATGCGGCCGCGATGGCGGTGAGTGGCACCGGGTCGCTGGTCTTCGGGCGCCTGTACGACCGGATAGGGATCGGCATTCTCGTCCCCTTGACGCTGATCGCCGCGTTGTACGCACCACTTGCGTTCCTCGGCGGATTCTGGCCCGGCTTGGTGGGCGTGTCACTATGGGGACTCGGGATGGGCGTGCACGAGTCGATCATCCCAGCGGCAGTGGCTCCGATGATCTCGCCGAACCGGCGCGCCTCTGCATACGGACTCTTCACGGGCGCATACGGCATCGCGTGGTTCTTAGGAAGCGTCGCAATCGGTGCCCTGTTCAACGTCTCTCTCATCGCAGTGGTCGCCTTCTCGATGGTTGCCGAACTCGCCGCGATCCCGTTAATCCTCGTCGTTCGCAGACGTACGATCAGTGCGAGCTCATAGTGCGAGACATGAAAGGGTTGAAGGAGTATCAGCGCCGCCGGCTCGAACTCGGTGACATAATCCGGGCCGCGCTGCACGTCGCCCGAGAACACCGCGATGAGGAGACCGGCACGCGGGCCCGGCAGTTGCTCGCCCGGCTGGCCGAGGACCGATTTACGCTGGCGGTCGTTGGCCAGCTCAGCCGAGGCAAGAGCACGCTGATGAATGCCATTCTCGGCGCTGCGTATCTACCCACGGGCGTGCTGCCGATGACATCTGTGGTCACCACGGTCAGCTACGGCAGCAGGCCGCTGGCCATGGTCCGCCGTCGCGGGCCCGGCCTTGCGGTCGAGACGTCGCTAGACGAAGTGGCCCGTTTCGTGGCTCAGTCCAGTCCAGAGCGATCCGAGGTGCAGGTGGCTTCCGTTGACGTTGAGGTTCCTGCGGAGGTGCTGCGGCTCGGGTTTGCGTTCGTGGATACTCCCGGGATCGGCTCGGCCATCGAAGTCAACACCGCCACAACGAAACGGTTTCTTCCCCAAGCCGATGCGGTGATCTTTGTGACCGGCTTCGACTCCGCACTCACAGCGGCCGAGGTCGAGTTTCTCGCTGAGGTCAACAGACACGTCGGCAAGCTGTTCTTTGTCATCAACAAGCGGGACCTGGTCTCGGCTCATGGCGCCGCTGAGGTCCTGGAGTTCGTCCGGCGCCGGCTTCGAGATGACCTACAGCTCGGTGAGCCGCGCGTGTTCGCGCTGTCCGCCCTAGAGGCACTGGAAGCCAGGATCCAGGCTGATGACGGGCGCCTCGCTGACAGCGGCCTGCTGCCATTGGAGGCCGCGCTAGAGCAGTTCCTGACGACCGAGAAAGCGACGCTGTTCCTGTGCAACATCGCTGTCCGCACCGGGAAGCTCGTCACGTGCCAACGACGCGACCTGCGACTCGGCCGTCTTATCACCGATGGCGGCCCCGATCCGGAGACGGTGGCGACGGCGTTCGAGGCACGGATCGATGATCTCGAGATACAGCAACGCGAGATAGCCCAGAAGATCGCGAATCGAATCGATGCCGACCTGCCGGGGCTGCTGGCCGCCCGGAGCCCGGCATGGCAGGCCGACCTCCGGGAGCGGCTTGCGCCCACCGTTGACGAGGCCCTGTCCGACCACGCGGATGCGGGGCCAGGCCGTGATCTCCTCGAGACCGCGCGGGACAGGCTGGAACGGGCGGGGGGAGCAATCGTCCGCGAATGGCTGAGCCGCCGAGGCGGCGAAGTGCATGAGCTGGTGATGGGTGTGGTGGCCGACGAGATCGGTGCCCTGTTCGAGCTGTGTCGCTCGCCCGGTGTTGTGGGGGCCGACATCGCCGGTCTGGCCCTGGCCGAAGACCGTGCCGGTCTGGTCGGCTGGTCCGCCGAGGACCTTCCCGCCGCGGTGGTACCGCTGGTGGACTGGACCGTCGCGCTCCAGCCACAGCGGTGGTCCCACCTTCGGTCAGCTGCCCGCGATGCCGAGGTACGTCGCCGACTGCTCGACGCCCTCGGCAGTGCGGTCAGCACCTTCGAAGGCCGCGCACGTCAGGCCCTGCAGGACGCGGCCCGCAGCTGGGTAGAACTGCTTTGCGAACAGGCGCAGCGACAGACCCGCGAGGCGGCTGACCGCTTCCGCCACAATCTGCGGACCGCGCCGCGCGATGAGGACCTGGCAACACTCGATGAGCTCGCCGACCGGCTGGTCGACTTCCAGGCTGCCCTGGATACCTGGGACCCCTCGTCCGGCGAGCACGCCACGCTTGGAGAGCTAGCAGAAGTCACCCACGCCGAGTCGGCCGCAGTGTCGGTCAAGGCGAGCACAAGCACCTGCGCTGTCTGCGCGCAGCTGGAGGCGACGGTGTACGAATACCTTCGCCACGACCAGTTCCGGCTCGCCACGAGCGAACATCACCAGACGCGGCACGCCCAAGCCGGCGGGTTCTGCCCGCTGCACACCTGGCAGTACGCCACGATCGGATCCCCGGTCGGGATCTCCGCCGGCTACGCGAGGCTGGCCGAGTCTCTGGCGGACACGCTGGATTCGGTTGACCAACTGTCGAGCACCATCGCGGAACTGGCGCAAAGCGTCGGAGACCTCGCCCGGCGGACCGAGAAATGCCCGGTCTGCGCGGTGCTGACCGCCGCTGAACACAGCGCAGTCGCCGAGATCGCCATGAAAACGACCGGCCCCGTCAACACAGTCACGCTGTGCCTGCGCCATGTCGCACTGGTGCTCGCCGCCGATCCGGCGCCCGCTGACGGTCGGGCGATGCTCCGCGCCCTGGCCACCGCGCTCCGGCGCGATTCGCAGGACATGCGGGCCTATGCACTGAAGCGGGAGGCACTACACAGCGAACTGATCACCGACGAAGAGTCTCGCGCTTATCTTGACGCCCTCCACCTTCTGGCCGGCCGGTCAGAACTCGTCCAGCCTTGGGACGGAATCACCCGGTAGCCTTGACAGAGCTGGCGGAGGGGCTCGCCACCAACTGCGGTCACAAGACGCCAACGGTCCCTGCTCACGGATCCGTGTGCACCGCTGGAGGTGGCCGATGAACGCCCATGTCGCCAGAACGACGCCGCGCCGGTCGAGCTGAGACCGCCGTGGGGTGGGTGATTTTCATCCTGGGTTGTGCCTTTGCCGGGCTGGCCGGCATATGTGCCTACCTGATCACGTTGGACGAGATGCAACGCCACATGCCTAGTCGGTGGCGTGCCCATGCCGAGGCGTTGCGCCGGGCCGCGGTCATCGCCGGGTTTTTCGTCGTGCTCAGCGGGGCGCTGGCGATCCTGCTCCCACGCCTGATCGTCAACCGTTGACCGGCCCGCGTCGAGCTTGAGGAGTACACATGAAGTGGATCTATCAGATGAACCGGGTGCGGGTGTCACGCGGTGACAAGCTGATCCTCGACGACGTCACTCTGGCCTTCCTGCCCGGCGCGAAGATCGGCGTGGTCGGCCCCAACGGTGCCGGCAAATCCACGGTGCTGAAGATCATGGCCGGTCTGGAGCAGCCGTCCAACGGCGACGCCACCCTCGCACCGGACGTCAGTGTTGGAATCCTGCTACAGGAGCCACCACTGGATGAGGGCAAGACCGTCTTGGGCAACGTCGAGCAGGGCGTGGCAGCGGCTAAGGCGATGCTGGCGCGCTTCACCGCGGTGACCGAGCAGCTAGCCGAGGACTACTCCGATGAGCTCCTGGCGGAGATGGGCCGGTTGCAGGAGCAACTGGACCACAGCGGCGGTTGGGACCTCGAGTCCCGGTTGGAGCAGGCGATGGACGCGCTGCGCTGCCCGCCGGGTGACGCCGACGTCGGCTCGCTGTCCGGTGGCGAACGGCGCCGGGTGGCGTTGTGCGCATTACTGCTGCGGCAACCGGATCTGCTGCTGCTCGATGAGCCCACCAACCACTTAGACGCCGAAAGCGTCCAGTGGCTGGAGCAGCATCTGGAGAAATACCCCGGAACAGTGGTTGCGGTCACCCACGACCGGTACTTCCTCGACAACGTGGCCGGATGGGTCCTCGAACTGGACCGGGGCCACGCCTATCCCTATGAGGGCAACTACTCCACTTACCTGGAGACGAAGCAGGCCCGGCTGACCGTCGAAGGGCACAAGGACGCTAAGCGACGCCGGCGCCTGCAGCAGGAATTGGAGTGGGTGCGTGCCGGCGCCAAGGCCAGGCAAGCCAAGAGCCGTTCCCGGTTGCAACGCTATGAGGAGATGGCCGCCGAGGCCGACAAGCGCCGCACGCTGGACTTCGAGGAGATCCAGATCCCGCCCGGCCCACGGCTGGGAAACCTGGTCGTCGAGGCACGGGGGCTAAGCAAACGCTACGGCGATCGGGTTCTCCTCGAGGACCTGTCGTTCACCCTGCCCCGCAACGGGATCATCGGAGTTCTCGGGCCCAACGGAGTGGGCAAGACCACCCTGTTCCGGATCCTCGTCGGCCAGGAGCAACCCGATGCCGGCGATCTGCGCATCGGGGACACAGTGCGGATCTCCTACGTCGACCAGAACCGTGCACAGATAGATCCTGACCACACCGCGTGGGAGGTGGTGTCGGACGGACAGGACTTCCTGACCGTGGGACAGGTGAACGTGCCATCCCGGGCTTACCTGGCCGCGTTCGGCTTCAAAGGGCCTGATCAGCAAAAACCCGCCCGGATGTTCTCCGGCGGGGAACGCAACCGGCTCAATCTCGCGCTGACCCTCAAGCAGGGCGGAAACCTGCTGCTGCTCGACGAGCCCACCAATGATCTCGACGTGGAAACGCTGAGCTCGCTGGAGAACGCGCTGCTGGACTTCCCCGGCTGCGCCGTGATCACCGCCCACGACCGGTGGTTCCTGGACCGCGTGGCCACCCACATCCTCGCCTGGGAAGGCACCGATGATCACCCGGGCCAGTGGTTCTGGTTCGAGGGCAACTTCGAGGGCTACGAGAGCAACAAAATCGAACGCCTCGGTGCCGAGGCCGCCCGACCGCACCGGGTCACCTACCGCAAACTCACCCGGGAATGACGGGTCAGCTGCCGTCAGATCCCGGCGGCTCGGACTCGGTGACAGCTGGGCCCCAGGCGAGTGCCAGCAGCAGCGCGGCGCGGGTGGTGGGGTCGTCCAGCGCGGACCCGAATAGCTCGCGCAGGCGTGCCAACCGGTATCGCACCGTCTGTGGATGAACGTGTAGCTCAAGGGCCACCGCCTGGCGATTGCCCATGTTCATCAGCCAGGACGTGAGGGTCTCTGACAGCCGGTCGCGGGTGGATTTGGGGAGCTGGCTGAGCGGGGCCAAGTACCGCTGGCGTAACGCTGCCAGCAGCCGCTCGTCGCGGTGCACCACCATCGCGTCGAGGTGCTCGTCGACAAACAGCGGGTCGTCCGGCAGCACGCTACCCTGCAGCCGGACGGCGACGGCGGCGATACCCAGGCTGGCCGGCAGCCGGTCGAGGGGAACGGTGGCACCCACGACGGCCGTGGCCCCGCGCAACACGGTCGCGAGCCGTTTACGCCGTCCGGGGCCCGCCGGGTCCGGCACGATCGCCACCAGCATCTGCGGTTGCCACAGCCGCAGGCAGGAATCGTCCAGATGGTCCAGTAGGACTCGCGCGACCTCATTGTCCGGTTTGATCAGGACGACCGCGGCCTGCTGCGGTAACGGCCACCCGGCCCGGACCGCTGCCGCCCGGACAGCGGTCGCGTCGGAGCGGTCTGATAGCAGTAGTTCGGCCAACTCGTCACGGTACTGTTGGCGGGTGTACCCGGCGGTGGTCTGGGCCCAGACATACCCCCGTAACGACGCCGAGGACAGCTGGTCCACGGCAGTGAACACGGCCGTGGCCAACCCGGCAAACGCCTCTGCCGGAACGCCCAATCCCAGGGCCGCGTCGGCCACGTGGCGCCAGGCCACTGCCGCACCGGTCCGGTAAGCGGCCAGCAGGTGGGTGATGTCCTGTTGCTGTTGGTAGTGCAGGCGCCCGATCTCCTCGAACAGGGCCTGCGCCACCCCGGACTCCAACCCCAGCGTCATCGGCTCCCACTCGGCCAGGCCGAGTAGGTGGGCGACGAACCCCTCGGCTGCGGCGACGACTCTGTCAAATTCCTCAGCGAGGAATCCCGCGTAATCTGGATGTCGCTCGGCGAGCAAATCACTAACCTCAGCCAGGATCACCGGTAACCGCTCGACGATCGCCGGAACCAGGTCGTGCAGCCGTAGTTGATCGTCCTTTGCGCGCACGGCCCGATCAGTCCTTTATTGCCTCGGCATTACTAGCTTCATGAGGCATGGCCATCCACGGCATGGCCATGCGCACCGGCGGGTAGTGTGGGCAACCGGGGCAGGATTCATCGCGGTAACTTTGTCGCGAGACCGGCGATGAGCACGGGGCCGAACTGTGCCAGCAGGGCGCCCAGGCAGATCAGCGTGACGCTGCCGGCAATCAGCCCAACGGTCAGCAACCCCACCCCCGCTAACAGGGTGACACCGATCAGCACCGGCAGCCGCACCCAGGTGTGGACACCGTCGCGTCGATCCGGCGGTGCCCACCGCTCTCGCCGCCGACCCAGCCAGCCGCCTGGGCCGAGGGTGTGGGCCAGTCGGGGCTCCTCGGCGCTGAGCTGGCGGTCGATGCCGGCGAGTAGGCGCTGCTCCCGCGCGGACAGGCTCATGAGACGGCCCTTCGCAGCACTGCTGCTGGTCCTGACGGCGCCCAGCTCGGGTCGGGTAGCCCCAACAGCCGGCGGCAATCGATGACGGCCTGTTCGAGCAGCACACACAACCGCTGGTCCCGATCGGGGATGTTGAGACGATCGAGGATGTCGGTAACCCGGGTGAATACCAGCCCCACCGATCCCTGCGGCGCCCCAGTGAGCAGGCGGTAGCCCGCCCCCAGGCGCATCCAACCCCAGCCCGGACCCGTCTCGTTCTGCCTGGCTAGGCGGACCAGCTCGCGCCGCCGCAGCCGCTGCAACCAGCCATCCTCGGGGTCCACAGCCAAACCGGCGTCAGCGCACCGGATGAGCACCGTAGGAGCGATGCCAGGGTGGGTACCGGTAGTGCCGATAAGTTCAGGGGCCAGCAACGCCAGCCGTGCGCGCACGCTATCCCCAATACGGTCGTTGACCTTGCGGGCCAATTCGGCTAGGACCGGATGGGTACAACCCGGGCGGTCGCTGAACGGCTCACCGGCCAACACCGAGACGTACTCCATAAGACACGACCCCAGCGTCGGGTGGCGGTGTGACCCCCGACTCAGGGCGGGCAACCCGGCGGGCACCATGACGATCTCCTGACCCATGACGATCTCCTCACGACGACGGACTGGTTCCTCATCTATGGCAGTCGTCGAGCGCCGCGAGGGGGCGTAGAACTAGGAACACACCGCAGCCAGCCGCAGCCCAGTATCGGGGCCGCGGCGTCGCGGTGTTCGTCATGCGCTCACCTGTTGGCCTCTCCGCGCTGAAGCTGCAGAGGCCATCAGCGCCGACAGGCGGCGCGATTAGCGGTGAGCCCCATCACCGTAGGTCCACCTTGCTACCCGAGCTCCCCAACCGCAACCGCCAATCATCCGGGACCTCAGCGCCAGCTAGCCACGCGGCCCTCGCCACGAGGTCCCGGTCAGAACCGTTGCCCTTGCCCCTGTTGGACTCGGAACGCTGGGTTGCTATCCGCTGGTGCTGCACCAGCGGACTCCGGGACAGTGCCGAAGATGCGTTCGTAGAGGTCTTTGCCGTAGCTGGTGGGTAGCGGCTCGCCTTCGACGAGCCGGAACGTGCGCTGCCCGTCGTCGTGTCGTTGCGCCCTGAGAAACAAGGTGGTACCCACCTGGTGCAGGTGCAGGCTGTGCGCCAGGTCGAACAGGTGCGTGACGAAGAAAACCTTGATGCCGTTGTCCACCAGCGCTCGGATGATCTGCCGGGCGATCTCGGAACCTTCCCGTTCGTTGGTCGAGGCGAACGACTCGTTGAACAACACCATGCTGTTGGGCGTCAAGGCATCGGCGATCTCGCTCATCCTGGCCAGCTCTTCGTCGAGCTTCCCGCTGACCATGGTCGCGTCCTCGTCCCGCTTGAAGTGAGTGAGCAGGCGCTCACACACGTTGGCGGAGAAGGACTCGGCAGGGGTGAACATGCCGCACTGCATCATCAGCTGGGCCAGTCCGACGCTGCGCAGAAAGGTCGACTTGCCGCCCTGGTTAGCTCCGGTGATCATGACCAGTGATGTGTTGTCCGCGTTGACGTCATTACCCACCACGCGCGTTTGACTTCGCAGGCTCAGGCCGACGTCGTAGAGACCACGGCAGGACATCGCACGCTGGTCCACGGCCAGCGGGACGGGAATGCACACCGGCTCGCCCTGCTCGATAAGCCGCTCGTGCAGGTTCAGACAGCCGATGTAGAACCCAAGCTCGAACCGAAGCATGCTGACGAAGCTGAGAATATGGTCGGTGGACTGGGCGAGCGCGTTGGCGGCCAGGTTGAGCCCTCTACCGCGCAGCTCACCGAGTGCTTGCGCGCCGGCCTCATCCCGGTCAGGGAGCCGCCACGTATACGCCGACCGGTCGCGGGTGGGGAGCCGCCGAAGCCAGCTGCCAGAGGCATGGGATTTGCGCAGGATGTAGTTGGTGCCCTTGTTGCCCTTGCCGAGTTCGGCGCTGACCAGCACGCCCTTGTCGAACCGCAGCCGCCGCAGATGCTCTTCGACGACCTGGAAGTAGTCATCATCCAACTCGCGGCTGAGCATCCCGAACAGGACCGCAAATCCCTCTGATTGGAAGTCGCCGGCATGCTGGTCGGCGATGCGTCGCAGCCGCTTGAGAATCCCGACGAACAGCTCCAGCACCTCCAGCTCCTGCCGCAGGATCGCGGCCGGGTACCGACTGAACGTCGCGCGCCAGATCTGCTTCTCCTGGTAAACAGCTTCGGCAGCGAGGTCGTAGATCTGCCTGACGACGTCGGTCTGCTGCAGGCAATCGTGGAGGATGCGCTGGCGGTAGGTGATCCCGTCCGGGGCGGTGAGACTGGACAGCACGACCCGCCGCGCGACCTCGGTCAGGAACTTGTCCCCGCCGCCCATGGCGGCGAACAGGGTGCCCAACCCGAGGTCTTGGGTCAGCGCCGGCTCATTCGCCGGCAGCTCCCCGTCGGGGTCGAAGTCCCGATCCGGAAAGAGCAGAAAAACCTTCACGAGCGAACCCGCGTCCGTAGCGACTGGTAGGTGAGCCGGTACTTCTTAGCGATAGCCAGCGCGTAAGCCAAACCGTTAGCCGGCCTGCGTTCGAGCTTGAAGGTCCGGACGGCGGGGTCATCAGGGAGGACAGCGCTGACCATGCTGACCGTCGTCTCGCTCAACGACGCAAGCTCGTCGACGAAGGTGACGCAGACGCACAGCAGGTCCAGCTCGATGATCCGCTCCAGCACCTTCGTGCCGAGGAAGATGGCATCGTCGAGGGTGGTGGAGGTGAAGATCTCGTTCATGACGACGATGCTGCGGGGGGTGGCCTGCGCGAGAATCTGGTGAATCCGCAGCAGGTCGTCCTGTAGTTTGCCGTGAAGATCGTGTAGGTTCTCCTCCCGCTCGAAGTGGGTACAGATCCGGTCGAACAGGAACAGCCGGGCCTCGCTGCCCGGTACCGGCAGTCCGAGGCTGGCCAGGTAGTGCAGCTGTCCGAAGGTTCGCGCAAAGGTGGTCTTGCCGCCCTGGTTCGGACCGGACACCACGAAGATGCGCTCCGGGTCGGTCAGCTGGAAGTCGTTGCACACCACCGGCGAGTGCTCCGCGGTCAGCTTGCCGGCCAGGGCAATGTCGAAAGTCTCGCGGCCGAGGACTTCCTTGGACTCCTCGGAGATCTGTGGGTAGCAGAACGTCAGGCCGTTGCGCTCGAGTCGTCCGGTGAAGTCGCGGTAGGCGAGGTAGAACTGCACGTCCCGGTCGAAGGCGGCAACCGTGGAGTCCAGATAGTCGCGGTGGCGCGCGCAGAAGCCGTCCAGCGCGGCGAAGATTTCCGGGTAGAGCCGAGCGACCAGATCCAGGACAGCGGCTTCGACGTGGTTCATCTCCGTGTAGTTGGAGAACTTGACCCGGTAGTCCTTCACCGCACCCTGCCGGAACTTCGCGAAGGTGGCAGCCACGTCCGCGCCGTAGTCAGCTTCCCCGTCGTACCGGCTGACCTTGATCCGGCCCTCGGAGATGTCCAGGCAGTACCGGATGCCGGACAGCTGATCCTTGAGCTGGCTGACCTCGGCGGTCAGACTGGTGAGGGCATCCGAGGCGACGTAATCCACCAGATGATCGCGAACGGCTAGGAAACCGCGCGAGTGCAGGTCGAAGTGGCTCAGATCGTGGGCCAGGCGGTGCACGGCGTTGACGTAAAGCTCGACCGCGTCGAGGAACCAGCTCTTGCTTTGGTACGCGTCGCGCAGCTGGGCGGCTTGCGTCAGGTGTTGGCGCATGGTCCGCATCGTCTGGGCAAAGGCGTTGATGCATTCGACCAGCGGCTGGCATTCCAGGTCGCGCAGGACCTCATGCCGGTAGTCGATCGATGCGACGGTGCGCAGGGGAGTGTGGAAGAACCGGGTGAGGCCGTACTCCTCGCGACCGGCGGTGATCGACGCGACGACCTGATCCAGGTTCAGATCGGCGAAGAAATCAGGCTCCGATGGCTCGGTGCTGCCGGGCCAGTCGTCGAGTCCGGTGAAGAGAATGCTCACGAACGACACGGGACCTCAGCCTCCTGTCGACACACGTCGGCAGGAGCCATCAGCCACCGGTGTGGCAGTTGGCGGGGAGCTCCATCCCCGCGACCGAGACGCCCACCCGGCTGTGCTGCCGTGGAGTGCGTGGCACCGGCCCGCATGTCAGAGTACGCCTCGATGGCCCGACACGATCACGCCGGACAAGTGGGCTGACCCGCAGCCGAAGCAGTCCCCGGCCGCGTCAGCTCGGCGTTCCCGCGGCCGCTGACTGCCGGTGCTTTCCCAGTGCTGCGGCCATGACCAGAGCCATGATCAGCTGGCATGGCGGATGGCTCGCCGCAGCGACACGCCGAGCAGAACGAGCACCATCACCGACAGGAACCACCACGCCGGCACCCGGGCGGCGGCCAGTCCGGCGGTGCCGGCCAGCGCCGCCACCACGCCGACCGCGACCCGCCAGTCATCACCGACAATGAAGTCCCACCAGAACGCGCCAAAGCTGCGTAGCCAGCGGCCCAGCGCACCCATCAGACCACCTCCATCGGTTCCGTCACCGGCGGCGACCCCGGGACCTGACGGCCATGAGCCCGGCGCAGCAGCGCGACGAACATCAGCGCGGTGAGCGCGACGACCGCGATGACCCCAAGCAGCGCCGCGTCGGCACCGGGCCAGTGGGCGCCGGC
>JAICSB010000354.1 GCA_025937115.1 Pseudonocardiaceae bacterium
ATGCGTAGCACGGCGGCAGGCCGCGACCGCATCGATTCAAGGTAGCGGCCGGTGATCGGTCTGGCCGGCAGCAGGAAGACCACGCCGGCCAGCAGCAAGATGACCAGTCTCTGGCGAGTCAGCGAGGCGCTCACCGCGTCCGTCAGCCCGCCGAGATCCGGGATCACCATGTGCTGCCAGAGGACCAGCGCGGTGCCCAGATCTGGCGATCGGAACAGCACCCAGCCGACCACCACGATCAGCAGGGTCAGCGCCCGGCGCGCCAGCCGACGCTGCGGCTCAGTGGCCGCGACTCCCCACCCGCGACGGCGCTCGATCACCAACACAGTGCCGTGGTAGAACCCCCAGAACAGGAACGTCCAGTTGGCGCCATGCCATAGCCCGACCAGCGCGAACACGATCCACAAGTTGCGGTAAGCGGTCCCGACACCGCACCGGTTGCCCCCCAGCGGGATATACACGTAGTCGCGAAACCACCGGGACAGCGACATGTGCCATCGCCGCCAGAATTCGGTGACGCTAGCCGAGGAGTACGGGCGAGCGAAGTTCTCGGGCAACTTGAACCCGAGCATCCGCCCCAGCCCGATGGCCATGTCCGAGTATCCGGAGAAGTCGAAGTACAGCTGAAGCGTGTAAGCGATCGCCCCGAGCCATGCTGTCGCGGTGGTCAACTGGTCGGCCGGAGTGGCGAAGCAGGCATCCACCACCGGCGCCAGCGAATCGGCGATGACCACTTTCTTGATCAAACCGAGAGCGAAGCGCGGGAATCCGGCGGCGATGTCATCCAACCGGTGGCTGCGTGCCTGCGTGAGCTGATCGGCTATCTCCCCGTAGCGCACGATCGGTCCCGCTATGAGCTGGGGGAACAGCGCGATGTAGGCGGCGAACGAGGCCATATTGCGCAGCGCCGGGCGTTCTCCGCGGTAGATGTCCACCACATACGAGATGTGGTGGAACGTGTAGAACGAGATCCCGATCGGCAATGCGAGCGAGACGGTGGGCAGGTCCAGGCCGGTGAATGACGCCAACCCAGCGGCCTGCGCGCTGGCGAAACCCGCGTATTTCCAGATGGTGAGCACCGCGACATCGAAGGCGATCACGCCAACCAGCAGCCGGCGGCGGCGCGTGGATTCGAGGTCCCAGTCGTCGGGCTCCAACGCCGGACCCAGCACGTAGTTGACTACCATGCACGCCAGCAGCAGCAGGGTCGTCGGACCCGCTCCCACCGCGTAGAACGCCAAGCTGGCGATCGCCACGATGCCGTTGCGCCAGTGCCTAGGCGCGACTACCACGGCCGCGAGCACGGCTGGCAGGAAGTACCACAGGAACAGTGGGCTGGCGAAAGACATAGCGGCCGCGCAGCCTAGCCGACGCCCCTCACCCGCCACCCACCGTCGCCATGCGTCGTGAACTCGACGTCACCGACGTCCCCAGCGCCTTGCGACGTCGGTGCTGTCGAGTTCACGTACACCGGCGATTCTGTCCAGCGCGCCGACGCGCGGGGCCCTACGATCGGGACCCATGTTGCTGCACTTTGCGAGTCAAGTCGGGCTCTTGGCCGCCGAACTTGAGGCCCGAGGTTTCCTCCGGGGTATCGGGAGGACCATCCTGTTCATCATCATCATTTTGGTCGTCATCGGCGGCCTGATCGGATTCTCAGTGGCCCGCAAGTTCGGCCAGCGCAGGTAGGTAGGCTGGCGGCCGGTAGCTGACAGCTCGGCTCCGGACGTGGAAACCCGGTGAGCACGGAGAGGTCAGGTCCTCAACCGTGCCCACCGGGCTACTCGCGAGTCGCCGACGAGCATATGACCGTTCGTGCGCCACAGCCAATCGGTTCGCCTGAGCACCGTCCGCATGCCGAGCCGCCGCCTCGTCCAATTTTTCAAGCTCCACTTTCGCTGCGAGCCACTCACCGACCGGCTTGCGGCGCAGGTTCGTTCAGAGCCCAGGACCGGGCTACCCCGAGAACGTAGGAATCTTGCCGTTCTTCATTGACTGGTGATCTGCTTCCCAGGCGTGCAGCACGGTCAGCGGCAGGCGACCGCGGTCGCTGACCGTGTGGCCGTTCTGCTTGGCCCACTCGCGGATGGACCGGAGCGTGTCGCGGTTGTAGCCGCTGCGCGCAACGCCGGCGTTGCCAGCACCGCGGGCGGCTGAACGGTCGGCGCCACGAGCGCCCGGACGCCGCGCACTGGTCTTGCGGGCAGCCGCGACGTAACGGGCCAAGTTGTCACGAAGCTTGGCGGCGTTGTCGTTCGCTAGATCGATCTCGTACGAGATGCCCTCGAGTGCGAACTCGACTGTTGAAATGTCCTCAGCTTCCTCACCGGTGAGGTCGTCGATGAGGGTGACGATGGTCTTCTGAGCCACGAGTACTGATTCTCCTTGTCGGGAGGAAGGCGGCGTAGGCACAACTGCCGTGCCGTGAACGCTGACCGCGATAAGATACACAATGCATCTGGGACCCTAGTCCGCGGCATGCCGAAAGTGTCCATCGCGGCACGCAGAACGCTTCAGCCGGCCCGACGCAGCCGCGCTACCTCGGCGAGCACGACACCGGCGGCGACCGACGCGTTGAGCGACTCAACCGGTCCCACCATGGGTATCGACACCGCGGCATCACAGGTTTCCCGGACCAGCCGGGACATCCCCCGTCCCTCTGAACCGAGGACCAGCACTAAGGGTCCGGTAGCCAGCGCAAAGGCATCCAACGGCATTGTGCCCTCGGCGTCGAGGCCCACAATCATCAAACCGGCCGCAGCGAAGTCTTTGAGCGTGCGCACCAGATTCGTCGCCCGGGCCACCGGTAGATACGCGGCAGTGCCCGCGGAGGCGCGCCAGGCCACTGCGGTCATCCCCGCCGAGCGGCGCTGCGGTACTACCAGTCCATGTGCGCCGAACGCGGCGGCGCTACGGACCACCGCTCCGAGGTTGCGCGGGTCGGTCACCCCGTCCAGCGCCACGAGCAACGGCGCGGTCGCGGACTGCTGAGCGGCGACCAACACATCCTCGGGGAATGCGTACTCATACGGTGGCACCTGCAGCGCCACTCCCTGGTGCAGGGCACCTCTGGCCAGCCGATCGAGGTCCGCCTTGGGCACCTCGAGGATGGCCAGACCAGCGTCGGCAGCCAACCGTACGGACTCGCTGACGCGGTCGTCCAGCTCCACCCCGATGGCCACCTGCAGCGCGGTGGCCGGCACAGCCGCGCGCAGGCATTCCAGCACCGGGTTACGCCCGAGCACGGTCTCGCCCGGTTCGCTACCGCTGCGACGGCGGGCCGCAGCGGCCGGGTTGTCGCCCTGCCGTGTAGCCGGTCGCCGCTGGCCAGCGCTGTGCTGGGCGTCCTTATGCTGGCCTTTTTGCCGTTGGGCGCCTTGGCGCTGGGCCGGGTGGCCGGGCCGCAGCTCGGCGGCCGGGGTAGCGCCGCGACCGCGCAGCCCTTTGCGCTTCTGCCCGCCGGAGCCGACAACTGCGCCCTTCTTGGTGCCCGGCTTGCGCATCGCGCCCCGGCGCTGAGAGTTACCAGCCATGTCGTGAGTTCCCCTTGACCGTCCACACCGGACCATCGGGGGTGTCCTCGACGGTGATACCGGCCGCCAGCAACTGATCACGCGCCGCGTCGGCGGTCACGAAGTCACGGCGGTTGCGAGCCTCGGCACGCTCGGCGAGCAGCCGGTCCACCAAGAAAGCCAGCGCCGCCGACGCGGCGTCAGACCCCGAGGTCGAGCGCCACTGGTCAGCCAGCGGGTCCAAACCCAGCACACCGGTCATTGCGCGCACCGAACCGGCCGCTGCTACCGCCGTCGGGTGGTCGCCCGCGTCCAGCGCCGTGTTGCCTTCGTGCACGGTGGCGTGAATCGCGGCCACCGCAGCCGGCGTGCCGAGGTCATCGTCCATCGCCGCGACGAAGTCGGCGCACCAGATGCGTGGCTCCGGCACCCCGCACCGCTCCCGCACGCGATGAACGAATGACTCGATCCGCTGGTAGGCGGCCGCCGCCTCATTGAGCGCGCCGTCTGAATACTCGATGGCCGACCGATAATGCGCGGCAATCAGATAATAGCGCAGCTCCGCGGCACGGACCCGGCGCAGGGTGGCCGGGATGGACAGGGTGTTGCCCAGCGACTTTGACATCTTCTCGCCGGACAACGTCACCCAGCCGTTGTGCAACCAGTACCGGGCGAAGGAGTCGCCGGCGGCTCGGGACTGGGCCAATTCATTCTCGTGGTGCGGAAAGATCAGATCGAGCCC
>JAICSB010000672.1 GCA_025937115.1 Pseudonocardiaceae bacterium
ACTGGCCCGTCGCCGTGGAGGGAGGGCCATGATCGAGGCGCTGCACGGAACCGCTCGAGCGATGGTGAGCCGGCCGCGCGGCATTCTCGCGGCCGACGAGAGCATCGGCACCATGTCCTCCCGGCTGGAGAAGGTCGGGGTTGCCGCGACCGCGGAGAACCGCCGGGCCTACCGCGAGATGTTGCTCACCACTCCCGAGCTGCACGAGGGAATCAGCGGGGTGATCCTTTCCGACGAGACCTTCAACCAGAAGCTCAGCGATGGCAACACCTTCCCGCTGGCCGTCCACGCGCTGAACATCCTGCCCGGAATCAAGGTCGACACCGGCGCGAAAGACCTAGCCTTGTCGGCTGGTGAGAAGATCACCGAAGGCCTCGACGGCCTGCGTGAACGGCTGCAGGATTACGTCTCCCGCGGGGCCCGGTTCGCCAAGTGGCGTGCCGTGATCACTATTGGTGAGAACAGGCCGACGCGCAACGCGCTGAGAGCCAACGCACACGCGCTGGCCCGCTATGCCGCGCTGTGCCAGGAGTCGGTGGTGGTGCCCATCGTCGAGCCTGAAGTATTGATGGACGGCGATCACACCATCGAGCGGTGCGCTGAAGTGACCCGTGCGGCGCTGGAGTATCTATTGGCGGAACTGGACGAGGCCGGGGTGGATCTGGCCGGCACTGTGCTCAAGCCCAACATGGTCGTGCCCGGCACGACATCAGGACATCAGGCCAGTCCCGAGGAGATCGCCGAGGCGACAGTGACAACGCTGCGGGCGGTGTTGCCCGAGACGTTGGCCGGAGTGGCCTTCCTCTCCGGTGGTCAGTCGCCTGAGGTGGCGACCGCCAACCTGGCCGCGATGCAGAAACACGAGACACCATGGCCGCTGACCTTCTCCTTCGGTCGGGCGTTGGTCGACCCGGCGCTGAAGGCGTGGCACGGAGATTCGGCACTTATCTCGGCGGGCCAGCAGGCGCTGACCAGCCGGGTGCAACCCAACTCAGCCGCGGTGGCCTGACATTTAAAGACTGTGACACTTAAAGGAAGAGACCCTCGCGCAACGCGGTTGCCACCGCAGCCGCCCGGTCGGTCACGGCCAGCTTCCGGTAGATGCCCCGAACGTGGCTCTTGACGGTCTCCTCACCGACTAGTAGTGCGGTAGCAATGCCGCGGTTGGACGAGCCGCTGACCATCAGCGAAAGCACCTCGCTTTCCCGGGGGGTGAGGCCGAGGTGTGCGCCGGGCCAGTACCCGCCAGCCCGCAGGCGGTCGGCGGACGCCCCGGCTCGGGCACTGAGAGCCGCGTCGACGACCACGCCACCGGCATGCACCCGTCGCAATTGCTCGACCAGCTCCGGGCCGTCGATGCGCTTGAGAAGGTAGCCCGCCGCGCCGGCCTGCATGGCTTGGAACAGGTACTGCTCGTCGTCGTAGACGGTCAGCAGGACGACCCGGCGTCCGGGGGAGTCCGCGATGAGCTCGCGGCACAGGTCCAGCCCGCTTTCCCCGCCCAGTCGCACGTCGGCGAGGACGATGTCGGGGTCCAGCCCAGCTACCACCCGCCGTGCTGTCGCCGCGTCCGCTGCTTCGCCGACCACCCGGACCTGTCCAGCAAAGCGACTGAGCATCGCCTTGAGACCGGTGCGCACCATCTCATGGTCATCGACCAGGACCACACGGAGCGGCTGGCCTTCCATGTGCCGGCCTTTCATATGCTGAGTGTAATCGGGTTATCCCCTCCCCTTTCCCTCTAGGAGGGGACGCCGGGCCGCGGCGGCGTGCATACGGTCAAGCGCGGCCTATCGAGGCTTGCGGGGCCTTGCGGGGCCGTGCGAAGAAAAGGGGTGTGTCGTGCCCGACAAATTGTTGCGAATGGAGCGGGCTGGCTCCAAAACATCGCGGCCGGTGATGCTCGCGATCGCCGGCGACAGCGCTGCCGGGAAGACCACGCTGACCCAAGGCCTGGTGGACGCACTGGGCGCCGATCGAATCACGTCTCTGTGTGTGGATGACTACCATCGGTATGATCGCCAGGAACGCAAGGGGCTGCCATTTACGGCGCTGCACCCGGACTGTAACTACGTACAGATCATGGAACAGCACCTGCAGCTGCTGGC
>JAICSB010000778.1 GCA_025937115.1 Pseudonocardiaceae bacterium
GATCATCCACGTGGTGCATCCCGACGCCGACTACACCTGGGTACGGGACTGCCCGCGGGTGCTCGACGCCACGTACCTGTTCGAGGGCCTGTTGGACAGCCCAGTGCAGCGCAGCGTGGTGTGAGCCCGGTGACCCGAAAGTCAGTGACCCACGCACCGCACGCCGAGCTGGACACCACGACACCGGCAGTCATCCTCAAACTCGACCGCAACGTCATGCACCACGGCGGGCTGGGCGCGATCCGCAGCCTCGGACGTTTGGGCGTGCCGGTCTACGGGGTGCACGAGGACGCGTGGGCACCCGCGGCCAGATCCCGTTACCTGCACGACCGATGGGTTTGGCGGCCACCGGCCGATGATGCCGAACGGGTGCACGCCGGGCTGGCGACGCTCGCCCAGCGGATCGGCCGCCCGGCCGTCCTGATCCCCACCGACGACGCCGGCGCGATCTTCCTCGCTGAGCACGGCGCCGAGCTGCGGCAATGGTTCCGGTTCCCGGACCCGCCCAGCGACCTGCCCCGCCAGCTGGCCGGCAAGTACACGCTGTACCAGCTGTGCCGCCAGCTCGGTGTGCCGTGCCCGGCGGCCGCGTTGACCGGATCCTTACTCGAAGCCCAGGGTTTCGCTGACCGGGTGGGGTTCCCGCTGGTGGCCAAACTGGCCACGCCGTGGCGGTCCAGCAGCGCAACGGGGCTGCGCAGCACCTCGGTCGTGCACAGCCGTGCGGAACTCGCCGATACCTGGCAAGCCTGCGGCGATCAGGAACTGATGCTCCAGGAGTACGTCGTCGGCCAGGACTACTTCTTTCACGGCTACTGCGACGCCCAGTCGCGCTGCCGGCCTGGTTTCGTCGGCATCAAGGAACGTTCCTACCCGGCGCACGCCGGGCTGACCAGCCTCGGGCGCTGGGTGGACAACCCGCAGCTGCACCACCAGGCCACCGAGCTCTTAACCCGGCTGGGGTTCCGGGGCATCGTCGACCTCGACTACCGCTTCGACCCCCGGGATGGCCAGTACAAGCTGCTGGACTTCAACCCGCGCCTGGGGGCGCAGTTCCGGCTGTTCTGCGACACCGCGGGCGTCGACGTGGTGGTCGCGGCGCACCTGGACCTGACCGGCCGCCCGGTGCCACCCGGTGCGCCACAGCACGGTCGCCGCTTCCTGGTGGAGAACTACGACCCTTTCGCCGCACTGGCCTACCGGCGCTGCGGTCTGGATTTCCGGTCTTGGGTGACGTCGCTTCGCGGGGCCGACGAGCTCGCCTGGTTCGCCAAAGATGATCCCGCACCGTTTGGGCTGATGTGCCTGTGGATGTGCTGGCGGGCGCTGACCCGCCCGCTGCGCGGTGCACCTCGGCCCGCCACCACACCGCTATCCGCACGGAAGGTCCGAACATGAACGATCCGGTCGAGGTTGCCATCGTGGGCGCCGGTCCCTACGGCCTGTCAATCGGTGCGCATCTGCGCGCCGCCGGCGTGCCGTTTCGCCAGTTCGGGTTGCCCATGCAGCTGTGGCGCGACGCGATGCCCGCCGGGATGTTCCTCAAGTCGCAGGGATTCGCC
>JAICSB010000030.1 GCA_025937115.1 Pseudonocardiaceae bacterium
TCGACACTTACGGTCAAGTCGCAGAACCGTTGCATGCTATGGAATCGCTCCGCGCTCGCAACGCATTCAGGAACGCTGAGTAGCTCCAGGTAAGGTTCTCGACGCTCTTCTCGAAGCCGGTGGACTTGTCGAACTGTTCGCTGAGCTCGAGATGGTTGCTGTGATAGACGACCGAGTCGAGCATCTTGTCCCCGGCATCCCTCAGCACGTCGGCTGCGTTGGCTTCGTACCCCGCCGCGGGATTGATGCCGAGCTTGCTAAAGAATTCCTCAGCTTTGACGACCGTTGCTGCAGCGATACTGTCTGCTTGCAACGGGAATTTCAACAGGCCGCGCTTCAGCGCTGAAGCGACGCAGTAGTGGAACGTCGCGTAATTGGCAGTGCAAAGAGCCCAGGGATGGCCTGCGCTCTTGTTCTTTTCGTCGGTGTCCCCATCGTAGGTATCGCCAGGATAGCGGCCCATAAGGGGACCTCGGTCCGGAGCGTCCTGCACGTTAATCTGGTAAACGACGTCGGTCGCCAACGGGTTGCCATTGCCGTTAGTAGCACCATGATCCGACCACTGGTCCCGTACCTGTGCGGCCGTCGCCAGGAGCTTCACTCCGGTACAGGGCACCGCCCCATAGACCGATGCCATGACGATGTCGATGTTCGGATCGTATGCCTTGATGTCGATGCCCGGGTTGTCGTCGGGATCCTTGACCGAGACATAGAGCGCCTTCTCGTCGCTCCAATGCGAGTCCAAGGCACCTGCCAGGGCGGTGGTGGCAGCGTCGATATCTGGCAGGTTCAGGCCGATTTCGGCCTGCTTCGCCTTCGCCTCCTTCAAGCAGCGCAGCTGTACTGCGCGGGTGAAGAAGGACATCCCTGTCAGCTCCTCCCAGAGGCTCTGGCTGCGATCGTCCTTCTTGTTGACGATGTGCTGGACGTTCTTCTCGATGACCGTCCTCGCGTCGTTCTGCGACTGCGCGGAGAGCTGGCCGAAGCACTGCATGATCGCGAGGCTCTGCAACGCGGGTCCGTCGTATTGCGGCCCGCGTTTTTCCCACGGTGTGCCGTCGACGTAGAACGTCGCGTGGCCGATGTCACCCATCGCGACCTTTGGATCAGCTGCCGCGTTGTCTTGACACAGCCTGGCGAAGGCGACGTAGTCGATCATGCGCTGAGACTCTGTCGCGCCCGGTGGCGGCTCGTCGAACGGCAGCTCGATGGCCGCGAGGGCAGCATCACGGGTCCAGTTGTAGACGTAGTCCTGGTTGAGCGGAGCGCCGTGGACCGCCTTTTGCTCGGCGTCGTACGAGGGAGAAGCGATGAAGCAGCCCGGCTTGGAGTACTTGGTGGCGCCCCCGTTGTAGCCGTGCTCGCTGGGTACCCAGGCGATGACATATCCGCTGGTTGCCAGGTTGCGCTGCATGGCCGCGAGGAACGTCGAACGAAGTTGAGCCGCGCCCTCAGGCTGCGTTAGATCGAACCTGGTCTGATTCTTGGCGTACACCCGTGCTGGCATCTTTGCCCCCAAGTCGTGGCCGTCTCGTGACGAGTCTGGCCCGTGGCGAGGAGCCGGTCTATGCCGTCGGGCGCGCTGAAGGGGTCGCTGCCTGATGGGCGGTTCGACGTACCCACGCCGCCGGCACACCCTTCGACGCCGACGCTGCCCACGACGGGCGCATTGTCGCCGACCTCGTCGCCGAATGGGCAGTACCCACGGCGAACCGGTTCACGCTCGCGCTGTCCGGCCCCGCGGGTTGTACGATCTGGGAGGCTGTTACTTAGATCGCCTTGGTCGTGTTCTCAAGATCGTCAATAGTGAGTGAGTACCGTGCAAAATCGCACGGCCATCACTCTCTTTCGGCGATCATGGCAGGTCGTTGGGCTGTCGGCGGGATCCACAGCGGATCCTCCCAGAACACGAGGTCCACGACTGCTAGTGCTGGCGTGAGACGGCGCTACGCCAGGGCCGTCGACCACGCGCAGGCGGATGGGACGAACTCGGCCTCGCTGGTCATTGATGGTGTCCTCATGTCCGTCGACGCAGTTGCCCCCTAGCCTCCCATCGGCGAGCGCGACGGACCCTCGGTCACCATCGCGGTGGCCAGCCGGCTTGCGGACGACGCGCTGCGTGTCGGCCACGTTCCGTAACATCATCTGCGCCGCCGCGATTACAGAGTATGTCCGGCGACTTGCAGCGAGTAGCGTGGCAGCCACAGCAGGCCTGCTGGCGGTCGATGTTCCGCTCCACCAGCGGACGCGGAGGCCGAGCGTGGCGTCTAGGCGATGCCCGGTATCGCCCCTGACGGCAGGAATTTTTCTTTTCCGGATGGCTGGACCCGCTAGATCGACGCATCAAGAGAGACTGGCCATATCACGATGCTGCAAGCCTACCGCGTGTCTATTGAAGCAGCGGGTATCGATGCCCGTCCGGCCTGGGCAGACCTGGTCAAGCAGGACCAGAGCATCGCGCTTTCCAAGACACCGCAATGGGTCGATTGCATATGCAGCTCCGACCACTTCTCCGACGCCACTTTGTTGTTTCGAGGAGAAGATGGGCGTCGACTGATCCTGCCTCGACTGCGGAACCCTTCGCTCCCGGGAATATTCGCGTCACCTCCGCGCCATTGGAACCTGGGTGCTGATGCGAGCGGTTTCCTCAGCGAAGGAGGGCCACCGTCGCCCCGAGAGGCCAGTGCGCTCATCCAGGAAATCCGACGTCATCCTGGTCTGCGCACCCGCGTCGTGGTGGGTAAGGAGGATGCCCAGGTGTGGGCGTCAGCGGTTCCAAGCACGGTCTATTGCATCGCCCGGACCGCGCAGGTACTCGATCTCTGCGGCGGTTTTTCTTCAGTCTGGTCGAAACAGTTCAAGGGCAAGGTGCGATCCAATTGCCGAAAAGCCGAACGGCGGGGCGTCATCGTGGAATCGGACAGTACCGGGCGGCTGATTCCGGTATTCGACATACTATATCGCAGCTCCGTCGACAGATGGGCTCAGGAGAGAGGCTATCCCTTAACGTTGATGCGCTGGCTTGCGCAACGCCAGCACCCGCAGAAGAAGTTCGCCACAGTGGCCCACAGGTTGGGGGAGTGTTGCACTGTTTGGATAGCGTGGCGGCAGGGCGAGCCTATCGCTGGCATAATCAATTTGACGAGGGGTCCGCGAGTCACCTACTGGCGGGGCGCGATGGACAAAGAACGTTCGCGAGGCACCGGTGCGAATGAACTTCTCCATCGTTGCGCGATCGAGGCCGCCTGCGCCGGTGAACGACAGAGCTATGATTTCGGCCTATCCCAAACTGCCGATTTAAAGAGGTTCAAGGGTACCTTTGGAGCAGGCGAGGTCCCCGTGCACATCTACTACTTCGAGAGATTTCCCACCGTGGCTACCGAGGCCAAGTGCTACGACGCGGCCAAGCAGAGTGTCCGAGCTGCAATGCGGCTCGCGCACACGGGTAGGTTAAGCCAGGGCGCCCGATAATACTGACCTGATGATCCCCATGGGATGGCGTCGCGTGCCAGTACTTCGACGACCGGAGGCAACATGTGCGGGTTCTCCCGCGACGTGCAACCCTGGCGAGGTGGCGCAGGCTCCCATCCACGATCGCTCCGGGCCACCATCTCGGGTTGGTGGATCTGGTGACAGCGCTTGACGGCGAAGCGCCCACCACCACGGCGCGGAACTCGGCCACGGTTGCCTGCTGGACGCTGATCAGCAGGGCCACCGGGTTGCTGCGGGTGGTGGTGATCGGCGCGGTGCTGGGGCCCACCTATTTCGCCAACTGTTTCCAGGCCGGCTACGTCGTGCCGAGCATAGTGTTCACGTTGATCGCCGGGCCGGTACTGGCGATGGTGCTGGTGCCTGGCGTCGTCCGCGCCATCGGCGTCGGGGGTCTGCCTCGTGCCCGGGAGGTGCTCGGCCGGGTGGCCGGGTGGCTACTCGCGGTCTCGTCCGCGATCGTCGCGTTGTTGGTGATCGCCGCACCGGTGGTGGCCTGGACGCTGAGCCTCGGGATTCCTGATCCGGTGCAACGTGGCCGGGGCCTGTGGCTGACCACGTTGCTGGTCCTGCTTGTCGCCCCGCAGGTCCTGCTGAACTGCCTGGCTTACCTGGGCATGACCGCCCAACGGGCGCGTGGGCGCTTCGCGCTCGCGTCGGCCGCACCGGCCGTGGAGAACCTCGTACTGATCCTGACGGTGGTGCTGTCCGGCTGGTATTACGGGACGGGCCTGGATATCGATCACGTGCCGGTCGGCCTGGTGATCGTACTGGGGGTGGGCAGTACGTCGGGTGTTGCGCTGCACGCGGCATTGCAGCTGTTCGGTGCGGCGCGGGTGGGTCTGCTGACCAGCCCGTCGATGCGTTGGCGCAACGACCCCGAGGCAGTCGCAGTGACCCGCAGGTTGGCGCGCTCGGTCGGCGTGGCGGCCTGCCCGGCAGCAGCGATGTACGTCCTGCTCGCGCTGGCCGGCTCAGTGCCCGGTGGCGTGTTCGTCGTCCAACTGTCCTACGCCACGTTGTTCTCGCTGTCCTACATCAGCGCCCGTGCGGTGTCGATGGCCGCGCTTCCGGGGCTGGCACACGCCGCCCATCGCGAGGACGGCGTCACCTTCGGCTCGGCATGGCGCCAAGGCCTGTCCTACGCCGTGATCGCCAGCTTGCCACTGCTGGTGTTGCTCGCGGTGCTCTCCGGACCCACTGCGAACATTCTCGCCAACGGCGAGTTGCGCCATGCGGCCCTGATCGGTCCACTCGCCACCTGCCTGGCGGTGGTGGCGGTAGCCCAGCTGATCGGCGGGCTGTGCGACCTCGGTAGCCAGGCGCTATACGCGCGGCTGGACGACCGCATTCCGCGGCGGGCCAGTGAGGTGGCGTTCGGCGTGACGGTGGTGGTCGCCGCAGGGGCCCTGCTCGTGCCAGCCGACGGGGCCCGCCTCGTTTGGCTGGTGGTGGCCATCCTGGCCGGTGAGCTCGCCGCCGCCGGGATGGTGCTGACGCGGTTGCGCCGGATGATCCAGCCCGAGCGATTCATCGAACTCCGAGCTCTTGCCGGCGCGCTGATGGCCACGGTCGCAATGGTGCCGGTGGCTGCCGCGGTGTGGTGGATCCAGCATGTCCACAATGGCAGTCAGCTCAGCAACCTCGCAGTTCTTACCTTAGGTGGGATCGTAGCGCTCGCGGTCTATGCACTAGTGCTACGGGCCACGATGGCGCGACGGACCAGCACGGCGTCATGATTCGAGAGGTCGGCCGCATGGTGCTTTCTCACGCTTATCGTCTGTCCGTTGAAGCGGAGGGTGCGGCGGCCCGTCCCGGGTGGGAAGCCTTAGTGGCCCGTAATGAGAACATCGCGCTTTCGATGACCCCAGACTGGACTGACTGCATATGCGGTTCGAGCCGCTTCTCGGACGCAACTTTACTGTTCCGGGGAGAAGATGGGCGACAGCTGATCCTGCCTCGTCTACGGAAAACCGGAACCCCCACCTTGCTGGGACTGTTCGAATCACCGCCGCCGGGATGGGGTCTTGGTGCTGATGCGAGTGGTTTCCTCGGCGACGGAGGTCCAGCGTCGCCCACCCAGACCCGGGCCCTGATCCAGGAGATCCGGCGCCTTCCTGGGTTGCGCACCCGCATCATGGTGGGTGGGGACGACGCCGCGGTGTGGGCGGCAGTGGCTCCAAGCACTATATATTCCACCGCTTTGACCGCGCAGGTGCTCGATCTTCGCGGTGGCTTTTCCACGGTCTGGTCGGAACGGTTCACGAGCAAGGTGCGATCCAATGCTCGAAAAGCAGAACGACGGAACGTCACTGTGGAGTCGGACAATACTGGACGGCTCGTTCCGGTCTTCGACATGCTGTATCGGAGCTCCGTCGACAGATGGGCTCAGCAGCGGGGTCATCCGGTATCCCTGATGCGCTGGCGGGCGCAGCGCCGCGAGCCGCGAAGCAAATTCGCGATAGTGGCACGGAGGATGGGCGAGCGTTGCACCGTGTGGATAGCGTGGCAGGGCGGTGAACCCCTCGCCGGCATCATCGTCCTCACGAGAGGCTCGCGGGCTACCTACTGGCGGGGGGCAATGGACAAGGAACGCGCGCGGGGTACTGGTGCGAACGAACTTCTCCACCGTTACGCGATCGAGGCGGTATGCGCCGATGAACGGCAGAGCTACGACTTCGGGCTATCCCAAACTGAAGAGCTGAAGAGATTCAAAAATACTTTCGGGACGCGGGAAGTTCCGGTGCACGCATACTACTTGGAAAGACTCCCCACGGCGGCTGCCGAAGCGAAGGCGTACAACGCCGCCAAGCAGACTGTGCAGGCTGTAGCGCGGCTCGCGCGCACCGGTCGGTGAGCCGGTGCGCGCTGGATGGCCGCGCGACCTCACCGGCGGCCGTCGGATGCGTGTAGCTGGTCTGGTCCTCGGCGTGTTGCTGGCGGCCGCGGCGCTGGGATTCGTGCTGCTGTGGGCGCTGACCCCGCCGGTGGACGACCTCCAGCGGCGAGTAGCGGATCGGCTGGCCACCCACGGGGCCACCGAGCTCGGTGCGCTACCAGTGCCCGACCGGGTTGGCCAGGCCGTGGTGGCCACCGAGGACAGCCGGTTCTTCACCGACCACGGCGTTGACCCTCGGGGAGTTGTCCGGGGTCTGCTCGGCGGCCTTGAGGGCAATGAGGACGGCGGGGCGACGCTCGACCAGCAGCTCGCCAAGCTGCTCTACACCCCCGAGCGCACCGACGTGGGCGCCAAGATCGAGCAGGTCATCCTCGGTGTGAAGATCGACAGCGGGTACTCGAAGCGGCAGATCCTGCGGGCCTACCTCGCCAGCGTCTACTTCGGCCAGGGCTACTACGGCCTCGCCGACGCCGCCCCCGGGTACTTCGGGCTCGCGCCGGGCGACCTGTCCTGGGCGCAGGCGAGCCTGCTGGCCGGGGTGGTGCAGGCCCCAACGGCCTACGATCCGCTGACTCACCTCGATCTTGCCAAACAGCGCCAGCGTGACGTCCTCGACCGGCTCGTCGAGACCGGGATGTTCAGCCGGGCGCAGGCCGACGCCGCGTTCGCCGCCCCGCTACGCCTAGCGGTACCGCCCCGTACTGGCCTGCGCACTGACCGTGGTGCTCCACCCGCCGCTGGCCGACCACTACCTGCCGCTGGGCGCTGATCACAGCTTTTTGTGCATCGTTCTGGGCTGACACGTGAGGTGATACGCGGCGAAAGTGACCCCGAGCAAACCGGCTCTTCTCTCCGACGAGGCCGGGAACGGTAGGCCCCTAGATGTCCGGCAAGCATCGTCGCTTCATCCCGCACCGTCGACGCCGCGCCGTCACCGTCACCGGTGCAACGCTGGCCGCTGGCGGTCTCCTTGCGGGCACCGCCTCCGCAGCCCCGGACGTCAACTGGGACGCGGTTGCGGCGTGTGAGTCCGGCGGGAACTGGGCCACGAACACCGGAAACGGCTTCTACGGCGGCCTGCAGTACACGTTGAGCACCTGGCACGCCAACGGTGGCGTGGGTAACCCCGCCACTGCGAGCCGGGAGCAGCAGATCTCCGTGGCGCAGCGCGTTCTGGCGACCCAAGGGATCGGCGCGTGGCCGGTCTGCGGACGTCACGCCAACGATAGTGCCCCTGCTGCCCCGGCCAGACACGCTGCTCCAGCGGAACCAAAGCACGCCGCGCCATCCGCCCCTGCAGCGCCGCCCGCCGCCCCTGCACCCACGCCCGCGTTGCCAGCGCAGACCGGCCCCACCATCGATTACGTAGTTGCCGCCGGCGACACCTTGGCGCAGATCGCCACTGCGCAATCCGTACCCGGTGGGTGGCAGCAGATCTACGACGCCAACCGGGACACGATCGGCGACCCGAACGTCATCGTCGTCGGCCAGCACCTGAAGGTCCCCGATGGTGCGGCGTCAGGAGTACCCGCGGCGACCCCACCGGCTCTCGCTTCGGTCATGAAGCTCGCTGACACGGCGGCTCGGGCCATCACCCCGGCACCGGCACCTGCCCCTGCCGCCACACTCCCGGCTGCCGAAGTACCCGCGGCGGCCAAGGCCCCTGTCACGGCGCCCGCCCAGGCGCCCGCCGAGGCACCCGCGGCTGCCAAAGCACCCGCATCGTTCACGATGAAGGTCGCGGCCCGCGCGGTCACCGCCGCACTAGCTCAGCAGGGCACGCCCTACGTGTACGGCGGCGCCGCTCCGGGTGGCTTCGATTGCAGCGGGCTAGTGCAGTGGATCTACAAGCAGGTCGGGATCACCCTGCCGCGCACCGCCGCGGCGCAGTCCACCGCCGGGCATCCAGTCAGCCTCAACGAGCTGCAACCCGGCGACCTGCTCTTCTTCTACAAACCAGTGGATCATGTCGTCATCTACGTCGGAAACGGCAAGATCGCCGAAGCGTCCCAACCCGGCCAACCGATCCATGTACGAACCATGTATCTCAACGGCTTCGTCGGAGCACGCCGGATCGTCTGACCTCACTCGGTCGTCTAAGGTCGCTCTCAGGCGGGGGGTCCACACTAGGCGGATGCGCATCCTCGTAGTCGATGACGACCGGGCGGTCCGGGAGTCGCTGCGCCGGTCGTTGCAGTTCAACGGCTACACCGTGCAGCTTGCCGGGGACGGGCAGCAAGCCATCGAAGTCGTAGCGACGCAGCGACCGGACGCGATGGTTCTCGACGTCATGATGCCCCGGGTAGACGGCCTGGAAGTGTGCCGACGGCTCCGCGGTACCGGCGATGATCTCCCGATACTGGTCCTCACCGCCCGGGATGCGGTCTCCGACCGGGTCGCCGGGTTGGACGCCGGCGCGGACGATTACCTGCCCAAGCCATTCGCGCTGGAGGAGCTGCTCGCTCGGTTGCGGGCCCTGCTTCGGCGCTCTCCGGACAGCGTCGGGACGGCCGGCATC
The DNA here is from genome assembly GCA_025937115.1 of Pseudonocardiaceae bacterium. Next base: position 8,907 of record JAICSB010000030.1, read on the forward strand.
ACCGCGACCACGCTGGAGTTCGCCGATCTCGTCTTAGACCAGGGCACCCGCGAGGTGACCCGGGGCACCCGCCGGATCAGCCTGACCCGCACCGAGTTCAGCCTGCTGGAGCTGTTTATGCGACACCCCCGGCAGGTGCTCACCCGCGGCCGGATCCTGGAGGACGTCTGGGGCTATGACTTCCCCACCTCGGGCAACGCACTGGAGGTCTACGTCGGCTACCTGCGGCGCAAGACCGAAGCGGGCGGTGAGCCGAGACTGATCCATACCATGCGCGGCGTGGGCTACGCATTGCGGGTGACGCCTCCGTGACACAGCCGGCCGACCCGAACTTCGGGAATCGGCGGATGTCGCTGCGCACCAGAGTCACCGGGTTGGCCGCAGTGTGCGTCGGAACCGCCGTGGCACTGGTGTCGCTCGCGGGCTACTTCACGGTGCGCACCAGCCTCTACGATCAGCTCGACACCACGCTGCTGCAGCGCGCCGATTCGCTGCGCAGCACACTGGCCAACGCCGAGCAACTAGGCGGCATACCCGCCAGTTTCTTCAGCGCGGCCGACATCCGGGTCGGCCTGCTCGACGGCCGCACCGGCCAAAGCGTGGTCGGCGGGGACCTGGAGCTGGGTCCGCAGGAGCTCGCGGTGGCGCGTGGCGAGCAATCCGAATCGTTGCGCACCGATAAGGCGCGGGACCTGCGCGTCGCCGCCGTGACCGCGGGGCCGGATGCCGCGCTGGTGGTGGCCAGCGGCTTGGATACCACCCGGATCACCCTGTCCCGACTCGGTCTGGTCTTCATCCTGGTGGGAGGAGCTGGCGTGCTGCTGGCCGCGGCTGCGGGAACCGCGGTCGCCCAGGGCGGTTTGCGCCCGGTGCAACGACTCACCGAGGCGACCGAGCGGATCGCCCGCACCGGTGATCTGCAACCGATCGCCATCTCCGGCGACGACGAACTCGCCCGGCTCACGGGCAGCTTCAACAGCATGCTCGCCGCGCTGGCCGAGTCGCAGGAACGCCAGCGCCGGCTGGTCGCCGATGCCGGCCATGAGTTGCGCACCCCGCTGACCTCGTTGCGCACCAACCTGGAGCTGCTGGCCGCCTCCGATCGCCCGGACGCTCCTTCACTGTCCGAACAGGACCGCAAGGAGATCTCCGGCGACGTGCGGGCCCAGGTGGAGGAGCTGTCCACACTGGTCGGAGACATCGTCGAGCTGGCCCGCGAGGACGCCCCTCAGGTGGTGCACGAACCGGTCGAGCTTGCCGATGTCGTCGAGCGGGCGTTGGCCCGGGCGGCCCGCCGGGCGCCGGGAGTCCACTTCGAGGTCGACCTTGTTCCATGGAGCCTGCTCGGTGACGCCAACGCTCTGGAACGCGCCGTGCTCAACCTGCTCGACAATGCTGTCAAATGGAGCCCTACCGGCGCGACCGTCACCGCCCGGTTGGCGCCGACCGGACGGGGTACTGCCGCGGTCGACATTGCCGACGCCGGACCTGGCGTCGCCGACGCCGACCTGCCCTATATCTTCGAGCGGTTCTATCGCTCGTCGGACGCGCGTACCTTGCCCGGGTCGGGGCTCGGACTGGCCATCGTGGCGCAGGTCGCCGCCCGTCACGAAGGTACGGTGCGGGCCAGGAAAAGCCTCGCGGGCGGGATGCTGATGACCCTCGAGCTACCCGGTCGACCATCCACCCATCACCCTTAAGGTGCCTCATATGCCCCTCTCAGGAATCCAGGACACCCTAGAGATATGACCGATGAGACGCCGCGCCCAGCACAACCCGGTGATCCGGGCGGATACCCCTCGCCCTGGGCACCCACCGGTCAACCGGGGTCGTCGTGGCAGCCGGGGCAACAGCATTCCCCGCCCACCGCCCCGATCGGGATGCCGCTCGCAGGTGACTCACGACCGCGTCGCGGTGGGCCCGTTGTCGGAGCCGTCGTGCTGTCGCTGATCGTGGGCCTGGTCGCCGGAGGTGTCGGTGGCGCCGTCGGCTATGAGCTGGCCAGTAGCGGGTCGCAGGCCACCAGCGCGCTGGACTTGCCCGCGCCGGGTGCCGTGCCGATCGCTAACCTCCCGGCTGGGTCGGTCGAGCAGGTGGCGCAGAAGGTGACGCCCAGCGTGGTCCAGCTCCGGGTCCACGGATCCCAGATAGCTGCCGAGGGCAGTGGAATCGTGCTCAGCGCCGACGGACTGATCCTCACCAACAACCACGTGGTGGAACCAGCCGCGACTGGCGGCCAGCTTGCCGCCGTGTTGCAGGACGGCCGCTCGGTGCCGGTCCAGATCGTCGGTAGGGCGCCGACCTTCGACCTCGCGGTGGTGCGGGCCCAGGGCGTCAACGGCCTGACCCCGGCTGCGCTGGGGACCTCCGGCACTGTGCGGGTCGGCCAGGAAGTAGTGGCGGTCGGCTCGCCACTGGGCCTGTCTGGCACCGTGACCAGCGGCATCATCAGCGCGCTGGACCGCCCGGTACGGGCCGGAGGTGAGGGTAGCGGGCAGGACACCGTGCTGGACGCGATCCAGACCGACGCCGCCATCAACCCAGGTAACTCTGGTGGCCCGCTGACCGACATGCAGGGCCGGGTGATCGCCATCAACACCGCCATCGCCTCGCTCAGCTCCGGTGGCGGGCAGGTGGGCTCAATCGGGTTGGGCTTCGCGATCCCCATCGATCAGGCCAGGCGGATCGCTAATGAGCTCGTCCACACCGGTCAGGCCACTTCGGCGATCCTCGGGGTGACAGTCCCCGCTGGCCAGCCGGAGGACGGCGCAGCCACGGTCCAGCAGGTCACGCCAGGTGGCGCCGCTGCCGCTGCCGGCATCCAGTCCGGCGACAAGATCACCAAGGTGGGTGACCGGGTGATCGACAGTGGCGATGCGCTCGTTGCGGCCATCCGCTCACACTCACCGGGTTCCCAGATCACCCTCACGATCAAGGGCGCGGGCGGCGCCACTCGGCAGGTCCAGGCGACCCTGGGTAGCCAGCAGGTCGGTACCCGCTGAAGAGGCTGCCGACGACTGCGCGGGCCCGGAGATCGAGACCTGTTTCTCGGCTCGGAGAGCCTCCGGCTACGGTGCTCGGCATGGAACACAGCGTGCGCAGCCTGGGTCGGGCTCTCGTCGTGGTCGTCGACGACCGGGTGGTGCATGGTGAGCGCGGGGACGCAACTGGTCCGCTGGTCACCGAGCTCCTCGAGGAGGCCGGCTTCGTCGTCGACGGCTCGGTGGTAGTGGCGGGCGAGTCGGTGGACATCCGAAATGCGCTGAACACGGCGGTCATCGGTGGCGTGGACCTGGTGGTCACTGTCGGTGGTACCGGGGTGTCACCGAGAGACGTCACCCCGGACGCTACGGCTGGCGTGCTGGACCGCCCGATACCGGGTATTGCGGAGGCCATCCGTGCCTCTGGGCTCGCAGCCGGCGCCGTGGACGCGGGTCTGTCCCGCGGGCTGGCCGGGGTCTCGGGAAGCACCCTGGTCGTGAACCTGGCGGCGTCTCGGGCGGCGGTCCGGGACGGGATGGCGACTCTCACCCCGCTGGTCGGACGGGTGATCGAAGAGCTGTCCTGGCCAAACCAGGACTGAGCGCCCCGCAGGAGCGCTGGCCACCACCACGACGGGCCCGAACGGTCGGCGTTGCGGGCCCGCGGGGCGGGGCGGTTCAGTGGCTCCCACCTACCTTGCCGTTACGGCTCAGGACATTGCTCACGCTCTCCAGCTGATCGTGGTAACGGCCACCGGTGGCCTTGTCCGCCGTAAAGACCGCGGCCCCGACGAGCTCGACGGCCATGCCGGTGACCTTCTCGACGAGTGGCCCGGCCTTCTCCTTCGCTTGATCCAGGATCGGGCCTGCGGTCACCGATATCTTCTCGGCGTACGGGCCAGCCTTGTTGATTGCTTGCTCGACCATCGGGCCGGCCAGATCCTTGGCCATGTGGATGAACGGGTCAGCCTGTTCCTTGGCCTGTTCGACGTAGGGGGCGGCCTTTTCCATGGCCTTCTCTACGAGCGGGGTGGCCTTCTCGATGGCCTGCGCAACGACAGGGCTGGCCAGGGTGATGACGGGACCGGCCGCGTCCTTGATTTTGTCCACTAGACTCATGGTGGGAGCCTTCCGTTTGCGAGATGGGGACTGTGTTACGCAGTCATGAACTACATCCTGGCACTGGGATCCGGTAGCGGGAAGTGATCGGCCCTGGCCGGCCCGGGCCATCACGCGGTAGGGGAGGGTGTCATCACACGCGCGGGTGCGGCTGACCGCAATACAAGGCTGGATCTCGTGTTCGGGGACGTGCTGCCCGAGAGTACCGCAGACGACCAGCCCTGGTTGGCGGATTCGGAGTCTGACGAGCGCGACCAGTGGCTGCAAGACAATCGCCCCCCGCACCATGACGCCAGCTGGTGATCAGCTCCGCCGCTGGGCTTGCAGCAGGTCGCGAATCTCCACCAGCAGTTCCGCCTCGCTCGGCAGAGCAAGTTCCTCCACAACAGGTTTGGAGTACCGGCTCAGCAGCCTGCCCATCGGCACGACGACAAGGAAGTAGACTATCGCGGCGGTGATCAAGAAGGTGATGACCGCGCCGATGAACACCCCGTAGCTGAACACCTGGCCGCTGACGGTGAACTTACCGCCTACCTCGCCGCCTCCGGTGAATACCGCGATCAGCGGGGTGATGAAGGAATCGGTGAATTGCTTGACCAGCGCAACGAACGCGGTGCCGATCACCACCGCGACCGCGAGGTCGATGATATTGCCGCGGAGAATGAAGTCGCGGAACCCCTTGAGCATGTGCCCCCCATGGTCAACTCAAGCTATGCGTCGCGTAACCGCTCCGTCAGTAGACGGTAACGGTCAGGGTCTGGGAAATCGAGGCTGCCGCGACCCGGGTCGCGGCAACATGATCGAGTGCCACCAGCACCAGGTGGCCGTCGTGCTCCCCGCCGCGGGCGCCGGCTTCGAGGACCGCAAGCACCCGCGCGGCGCGGGCCAGCACCACTGGCTCGTCCTGCCGTTCGCCGACCGTCACGACGTCGACCGTGGCACCGGGACGCAGCAGCGCGGCGACGCCCGGATCCGCGAGCCGCAGCGGAACGCTCACCGTGTCCTGCTTCGTCGAGATCGCCCGGGTGAGATCGGGGCCGGTGAGCCGTACATCGGTCAGCGGTTCACCACGGCGGACCGGCGCGGCCAGCGTCCGGCCCAGCACCGCGGCCGGAACCCGAACGGCGCCGTCGGGTACCACCTGTTCGGGTAGTCCGCGCAGGGTGACCTGGCTTGCCCCGAGCACGGTGCCCGCCGCCAGATCCCGGGCAGCGACCACCACCGCATCGTCGGCGGAGCTTGCTGGACCCGGCATCAATGCCAGCACCGCCGCGACGACGACGAACACCGCGGCGACTGCCCGACGTAGTAATAGAGTCCGACCGAAATCGAACTGGTGCTGCAGCGCCTCCCACCGCTGCCACAGCACCGGCGCTAACGCATGCGGGCCGCGGCGGTGCTGCCATGGTTCCATGCCAGCCTCCCGATCTTGTCGTCACTATCGCGACGTTAGACAAGATCGGTGGCGGCTGCCGATGCCGCGCGGGTTGTGGACGGCCGGGCGGCTGTGGATAACTGGGCTAGATCAGGAGGCGGTGGCGGTCGCTGAACTCGAAGCCGACGATGCCGAACCCGAGCCAGACTTCGACTCAGTGGGCCCGGACTGCGATGGCTTGGCCTCCGACGTGGACTTGCCGTTGGTGCGGGACTCGGAAGTACGGGACTCCGAAGTACGGGACTCGGACTTCTTGTCAGCACCGGACTCGGATTTGCCGTTGGCACTGCCAGCCTCTGACTTACCGTGAGCACCGGACTCGGACTTGCCGTTCGAGCTGGACTGCCCTTCGCGCGATAGATCGCCTGAGCGGCTGTCGGTCCGGTAGAAGCCACTGCCCTTGAACACGATGCCAACCGCCGAGAACAGCTTGCGCAGCCGGCCGGAGCACTCGGGACAGTCGGTCAGCGACGAGTCGGTGAACTTCTGCACGGTGTCGAAGCGGTGCTCACACGTGGTGCACGCGTAGGAGTAGGTCGGCACGTCTCGCCTCCACTATTTGGCACTCTACCCACGAGAGTGCCAACCACCATGGTAGCAAGACCACCGTCATGGACACCGCTACACCCGCACCCGCCTCTCCGCATCTCACACGGGCGCGCGCTATCGCGCTTATGAGCCGTGAACTCGACGCCACCGACATTCGTGGCGGCGAAAACGTCCGCCTTGTCGAGTTCACGACGCTTAGTCACGTTTCAGCGGGTGTGGCAGGCTTAGCGGGTAGTGGGATCAGACCTTGGCCAGGGGTCAGGGCTGCGGTGACCGGAACGTCATGCGGTTGCACGGGCAGTGCGGCGAGTACCTCGTCGTCGCGGACGATCGCCACCAACGGGGTACCCGGCGTCGCCAACGGCAGCGTCCGGTCGTAGTGCCCGCCCCCGCGGCCGAGTCGTACCCCGGTCCGGTCCACGGCCAGTGCCGGCACCAGAACCAGGACGGCGGTGGCGATCGCCGCGCAGCCCAGCAGGGGACCGGTCGGTTCGCGCAGCCCCAGCGGGCCGCGCTGCAGCGAGCCGGCGTCGGTGTACTCGGCCCATTCCAGCGGCCCCATTGAATCGACCACGGGCAGCAGTATCCGGCAGCCGCGGTGCACCAGACCGTCGAGCAGTTCCGGTGATCCCGGTTCGAAGCCCACCGGCCAGTACCCGCACACCGTGCCCGGCAGCCCCGGCAACGGCACCGCAGCCAGTGCCGCGGCCTCCCTCTCCCGAACCGCCGCCGGCACCCCCCGCCGCGCCGCCAGCAACCGCCGCCGCAACTCCCACTTGCCGCTCTCGTCCAACGTCACCGCCCGA
>JAICSB010000310.1 GCA_025937115.1 Pseudonocardiaceae bacterium
CCAATCCATTCCCGGGCGCACCCGGCATTAGGTGGTCAATTCACCATCCTACGGTTCTCCAACCCCGACCTACCGGATATCGTCTACCTTGAGCAGCTAACCAGCGCCCTTTACCTAGACAAAAACGAAGATGTCCAGCACTACCTGATAATCATGGACCGACTAAGCGTTCAAGCCAACTCCCCCACCGAGACGATCAAACTCCTGAACGATACACTCAAAAAAACCTCGAATTGATCCCGCCGGTGTTCTCCTGGATCAACCGAGCTAGCTCGGACTGAACAAGGTCGAGGATCAGTCGGCCGGTTTCGTTGCGGCTGGGGTCCAGTCCGACTTGTTCAGTGACGCTCGGGCGAGATCCGTCCAGTCGGTATGGGCATGGTTCAGCAGGATCAGCCCGACGCCGACCAGAAGCACCGCACGAAGCGTCCGCTCGACCGCGAGGACCGGCAACAGCCGGCTTGGGTCCTGCGTACCGTCGTTCGGGGAGGACTGCTTCGGCGCGTAAGTCTTGCCGGATTGCTTCGCGGCTGGCCTCATAGCGGCCTCACGTCCAGACGGCTACTCAACGTACAGGGACAGTTACGAGACACCGTGCCATATAGAGGCGCGAAATGCTGCATCGGTCCGCAGGGCGAACCTGCCGGCGAGCTGCTGAGCATCCGAGGTGAGCTGGGGATTTGAGTCGACTTGTCGACATCGGCAGCGGAAAGTAGGAGATACATGGTAGCGAGGGTGGAGAGCGACTTTGCGGCCGATATCATGGGGCTGCAGGTCCTAGAGCAGGGTGTCGACGCTCGTGTGGTCATCGTGACCGGGGAGGTCGATACGCTCACCGCGCCGCAGCTGACCGGTTTCCTGAAGGAGCAGTTGTCCACCGGCCGGGTTGTCGTGGTGGACCTCGACGGCGTGCAGTTCCTCGGATCTGCCGGGCTGTCCGCATTGTTTGAGGCCAACGAACTCGCCACTGAACAAGACCGCGCCCTGCGGTTGGTGTGTCATTCCCGAATCGTCAACCGTGCCCTAGAAGCCACCGAGCTATGCGAGTGCTTCACCTTCGCCGACACCGTGTCAGATGCTTTGAAGTAGTCGGCCTGACCAAGCCGGTAGGCCGCTGAGAACAAGCCACGCTGGTCGCTGCACCCAGGTTCGGCGGCGGCACGTCGTGCAGGCGGGTGGACAGCCCCCCGTCGCGGTCGTTGGAGCGCACCCGAAGAAGTCCTTGGCGCCCAGCGCCGCACAGCTCGGGGTGCCCAGGATGCATCAGGGAGCCCGGCCCCATTACGGGCAGCATTGGGTGCTCGCCCGGTGCGCCGAACGTCTCGTAGGCGATCCTGATGCCCTTGCTGGCCACCGTGGTGGACTGCGTCCTTGAGGGCGGGTATAAGGCTCGGTCAGGTGGTGAGTTGCTCGATGTAGCGGTTGATCGATGATGTCCGGTCGCTGTAGGTGTTCTTGATCGCTTGAATAATTTTGTCGGGTCCGTGGGCCGGGAGCAGGGCGGCTACCTCGGCTATGAAGGCAGCTGCCCTGCTCTCTGACTTGGTCCAGAAGTCTGAGCCGCTTGTGGCGGTTGCAGTAGCGATGGCTGCCTTGGTCAACGAGTTGGCTTGCCCGCCGATTGCGGAACACTCGGCGCGGAAGGCGTCGATTGCTGTGGTGGCGGCGGCAGCTGCGGCTTGCCGACACCGGGTCATGATCGCCTGGACTTCCGGGATGCTCGTGCCGCGCGAGGCGCTGGTCACGATGTCGATCATGCAGTTCTGCTCGGATGTGTTGATCTCCACGAGTTTCGCTCGGAGTTGCTCGACGGGTGCAACCAGCTCGGGTGGCAGGGACGACATCGAAGGGCTCCTTCGGTCGTGACATCATGCGGGACCCGGGTGGGCACAGCGTTGCATCGATGCGGTGCGGGAGGAAAGCTGCGGGCCGCATGTGGTCAGCGACACGCTGGAATACGGTCGAGCCGGTGAGGGGTCGTCCCGCAGGGACACCAGCGGGTGATGATGATCACCGGTGAGGCCCGCATGGGAAGGCTGCGTCCCATGTGCGGCCCGACGGGTCGACCTGCTGGGATCCGGTCACGTTTCGCGTTGTTGACCGTGGGACCGGTCCCAATGGCACGCGAGGTGTGAGCCTGATCGCACGGGCGGCGGAAGCGGGCATCCCGCGTCGCGTCGGTGAGCGCGCCTCGGAGCAGACCAGGGGCAGCAGACCATCGATGAGTCGCAGTTGAGCGCTGTAGCCCATTGCCGCGTGTCCTGGTCTACCTATGTTGATTGGTCTGGTTGGGTGTGATGTCCGGTCTCGCCGGGTACCTCAGAACACGATCGGCCGATGCTGGCGCAGAGGGCGGTGGACATGGTGGGACAGCGCGCCCACGAGCGTGATGTCGTGACTTCTGAACAGGCTGCGGGTGGTGGGCCGGAGGGCCCTACAGAGCTGTCTCAGCGTTCGTGGTGGGCGGTGCTCAAGCGCACGGTGCGGGAGTTCAGTAAGGACAATCTCAGCGACTGGGCTGCAGCGCTGACCTATTACAGTGTTTTGTCAATCTTTCCCGCAGTGATCGTGCTTACGGCGGTGTTGGCTCTGTTGGGTCCCTCGGCGACCCAAACACTAATCGACAACATCAACGCCATGGTCCCCGGCCAAGGCCGGGACGTCCTGATCACAGCGATTAAGGAACTGCAGCACTCCCAGAGCCTGGCGGGGCCGTTGGCGATTATCGGCCTTGCCGGTGCGTTGTGGTCGGCGTCGGGATATATCGGGGCGTTCATGCGAGCCTCGAACGCCATCTATGATGTGCCCGAAGGACGCCCGGTATGGAAGACGGTGTCGCTACGGCTAGGCCTAACGCTCGCGCTGGTGATCCTGCTGGCCTTATGTGTGGTCGGGGTAGTCGCCAGCGGGACGGTCGCTGATCGAGCGGGGCACATGCTGGGGATCGGCTCTACCGGGGTGTTGGCGTGGAGCATCGCTAAGTGGCCTGTGCTTGTTGTGCTGGTGAGCCTGGCGTTTGCCTTGCTGTACTGGGTATCCCCCAACGTGAAACAACCCGGGTTCCGTTGGCTGACCCCGGGTGGTGTGCTCGCTGTCGTGGTGTGGGCTTTGACCTCGGCTGGGTTCGCGTTCTACGTGGGCAATTTCGGTTCTTACAACAAAATTTATGGTTCGTTGGGCGGGGTGATCGGTTTCCTGGTGTGGCTGTGGATCTCCAACATCGCGATCCTGTTGGGCGCGGAACTCGACGCCGAGTTGGCCCGGGGTCAACGCATCGAAGCGGGTCAGCCAGCAGAACAGGAACCGTTCCTGGCGCCGCGTGATACCCGGGCCCTGAAAGAGCAAGACACCCCGCCCGCCACGCTCGGTTAATCAGCACAGCTGCGGGTACACAGTCCGGACGAAGAAGGGATGATCATGTCCGTCGATGTTGGTGGATCACTGACACGGGACCCTCAGGATCGTCCGATCGGGCAATTGGTCAATGACGCGACCGAACAAATCACCCGGCTGGTGCGTGATGAGATGCGCCTGGCCGCGGTCGAGCTGCAGCAGAAGGGTAAGCGTCTGGGCGTCGGTGCTGGGCTGTTCGGTGGCGCAGGTGTGTTGGCCTTCTACGGCGGTGCGGTGCTGGTCACCGCGCTGATCCTGGGATTGGCCACCCAGATCGTGGCCTGGTTGGCGGCACTGATCGTCGGGGTGGTCGTGTCGGGGGCGGCGGGTCTGCTCGCTTTGGTCGGGAAGAAACAGGCTCAACGGGCGGGTCCGTTGGTGCCCGCGGAGTCAGCGGCCAGCGTCAAAGCCGACATCAACACCATTAAGGAAGGGATGCACCGATGACTACCTCGTCACGCGAGGACGAGATACGCCAGGACATCGAACGTACCCGGCCGAAGAAGTGACCCAGCAGGTACTTGAGGGCACCGAAGCTCTCCAAGCCAAGGCAACCGAGGTGGCGCAGCGCGCCGAGCACCTGACTGACCAGGCACTGGGCAAGCTCCCGCCTCCGGTGGCCGCGCGCATCGAGCCGCTGATAGACACGGTGAAGCAACGGCCACTGCCCGCGGTGGTGGTCGCGGTGGGGGTGCTGCTGGTGCTGCGGTTGGTGCTGCGACGCCTGCTCGGTAGGAAGGGGTGATGGCCATGCTGAAGATGCTGTACAAGCCGTTGGGTCTGTTGATCAGCGTCGCTGGGGGTGCCGGACAGGGAGAACGCCATGAGTCTTGCGGACAAGGCCAAGAACAAAGTCGAAGAGCTCAAGGGCAAGAGCAAAGAAGCCACGGGTCGCGCGACCGGTGACAACAAACTCAAAGCTGAGGGCAAGGCAGATCAGGTCAAAGCCAAGCTCAAGCAGACCGGCGAAAAGATCAAAGACGTCTTCAAGTAGGCCCTACACGGACCGAGACGCTACCGCGGGAATGCGAGCGTGAGGACATTCCCGCCTGAGGAACCTTCCGGGGCGCGAGGGGATCGCACTGCTCGTCCCCGTTCCTTCATACCCGGCAAGCCTCTACGTCGGCTCGGCGGAGTCAAGGGTCAATGCCAAGTAGCTTAAGTTGATCATGCTGCTCGGGGTGTCAGGCTTCTGATGTTGATGGTGGGCGGACCGGTGTGGCGGGTGCTGTGGTCGTCGGGTCTTTTGACCCGGTAGCTGTTGTGGCGGGTTCGTTTGACCGCG
>JAICSB010000481.1 GCA_025937115.1 Pseudonocardiaceae bacterium
CTACTGGCTGCTCACCATCGCCTGCATTGTAATGATCATCCGAGGCATAATCATCGAACTGGACCGGTCATGACCCGCAAACTGAAGATTTACTCCCACGCCGACTCCTGCAACAGTTTCCTGCCCCTCGACGTCATCACCGCCCTAGGTGAGCGCAGCCACGTTCGCCAAGGCACCGTCTACGTGTGGGCAACCACCGCCAAGGCCGCTGCCGTGCGCCTCGACGCGCTCGGACTGTACGTCCACTCCCCTCGCGACCTGCGCGTCGCCGACCACGGGATAGCGCGGACCCTCGATGAGGCGTTCCCCTGGCCTGAGAGCACGGTTCTCGCCGTGCGCCTGTCCGGCGGTGGGCCCGTTGTTGAGATCGTCAGCGCACAAGCCGCCAGCGACCGGCTTTACGACATCAAGCGCACCCTGCGCACCGTCGGCGACCTGTCCAACCGCCTGAGCTTCACCCCCGCCGACGTCCTGGAACCCGTCGTCACCGACGCCATGGTCACCGCTGCGTGGCGTGAGATGCCCGCCGACGTCACTTGCGGCGAAACCCACCTCGACGAGGACACCCTGCGACTGGCTATCGCCGCCGCTTTGAGGGTGCAGAGGAGCGGATCATGAGCAAGGAAGCCCGCGACGAGTTCCTGGCCGGGCTCGCGCAAGCCCTCGACACCCACCTCGCTGACGACGTCCGTCCCAGCCGTCACCAGCTGTGGGCAGCCCTCTACACTGCCACTCAAAGCTGGGTGATCAAACGCGAGGATGCCCAGGCCGTCGTCGCCGTCCACGACCGTTCGTCGACACCGCCCCGCTACGGGCACAAACTGGTCGCCACCGGCCCGTTCATCCCCGAAACCGACACCGAGATCGCCGACCGGGAAGCCCGCGCCGCCGCCCGATCCTGGGCGCACCACGCCCGGCTGTTCTCCTACGACCCCCAGGACCCCGGCGACGACGACGGCGAATGCCCCCCGCCCCCGGCGCGGGTCGGGGTCAGCCAGCTACTCGACCAGGGCCTGTGGTGGCGGGCACGTGCCGGTGAAGACCCCGATGACCGCACCACCCAAGCGATCCGCCTGGCCGACATGACCCATGATCACCGTCTGGCCCTGCTCGGTTTCCTGCGCAAGCGCGCGGGAACCTACAAGCTGCGCGAGGACTGGGTCTACGTGTCCACCCCGGGACCCCAGGGCGAGATGGCCGCCGACGCGTTCGAGGCCGAGTGCGACCGGCAGTGGGAAACCCCGGCGGCGGAGTGGCTGGAAACCCGGCCGCTCATTCAGGCCCTTGTGTACTGGACGACGCCAGTCGCCGAGTCGCCCCTGACGTGGCGGCCCATGGACGAAGCGGCGCGCAGGGGAACGATCATTGCCCGCTGGACAGACGGTTCCGAGCAGGAGACCTACTGGTCAGCCTGGCACCACACGTGGTGCCTCGTCGGTGGCTCCGGTGTGCCAGGTGGCGAGCCGGTGCAGTGGCGCGAGCTGCGCGACGATGAACGCCCCGCCCCGGTCGACCCGAACTGCCCCCACGGGGTGCCCGACGACGAACACTGCCCCGACTGCGTATTCGACGACAACCTGGACGGGCAGTACTAATGCGCCCCAGGCCCGAGATCCACACCATGCGCGACCAACTGTTCGTGCGGTGGGCGACCACCCCGAACGAGACCGGCGTCGACGAGATCCGCACCACCCTCGCTTGGGTGCTCGACCCGTCGATACCGGACTCGGAACTATTCGACCTCATCGAACCGGCCGACGATGACGAAGACGGCCCCGACCCCGCCGAAGTGCTGGACGGCCTACCTGAACTGCTCCGGGCAGATGACCTGATCGATGCGAAGGACTACCTCATGCGCGCCAGCGAGGGCGACGTGACCGCGCTCGCCGCAGCCGCCCGGCGCCTGGACCGGCTGTGCAAAGCCGAGCTGAAGAAACGGAACCCGCAATGAACGATCACTTCGCGCGTGCCCGCACCTACCGGCGGGCGGGCCTCGCATCCCTCGCGATCGCTGTCCTGCTGGGTGTTATCGCCGCGATCCTGTGGCCCGCCCCACCGCAAGCCCCCACGGCCCCCACGGAAGCCGAAGTGCTCCCCCGAGTCTCGATCGCCCCCGGCGTCGGGGGCGTTGACGGACACCCCGGTGTTTGCTACCCCGACGTCGAACCGTGGGAGCGCTGCACGGGGCGCGCGGCACGCTGGGTGGTGTTCGACTCTGACCCGGCGAGCGGGAAGGCCGAGTGCGTCCAGCTGGTCAAGGGCACCCACGGGGAGAGCTGCACCGTGGCGGCCACCAATCCCGACCCTCACGGTGGGCCTGGCCGCTACACCGAATACGACGACGTGGCGGCACGCGGGGTGGGAAAGTGCGTCAACGACTTGCGGCATGACCTGAACCTGGGGGCGGTTTGCGAGGTGGCGCCCACCTCGTGGGAGCCGGTCAGGAAAGCGGTCGGCTGATGACGAACGTTGCACGACACGAGAACGGAGCTGGCGATGTGCGTTGACTTGACGGAGGTTCGGATCGTCGCGGCGAGCGGCGAAGGCGGGCACCTGACGTGGTGGTGGCCGACAGCGATGCTGGACACGTTGATCGACCGCCTGGAGCACGTCCGGGTGCGCGACTCGGTGGGCGCCACCTATTACGGTTTCGAGGCGCCGGGCACGCTGGTGTTCGAGCGCAACGGGGTGTACTTCGAGGTGGTCGCCCGAATGGTCGACCCCGCGCCGGTAGCGAAGGCGATGGACGTCTGATGGCCACGGTGCTGCCGGTCGACATGATCGAGTCCCGGACGGTGCGAACCGAGTACGACGAGTGCGGGCGGGCTGTCGTGGTTCGCACCGACGACGTGCGCACGGTGATCGCCAGCGTCACCGACGTCGAACCGTTGGACTACCGCCGGGGGCGTGACGGGAAGCGGTGGCTGCCGCAGCGGCTGCGGATCGACTACCGCCGCTGGGATGACGGCCCGTGGGAGCCGGGGGTACCGGCGCTGATGGGGCACGTTCTGCGCAAGGACGGCAGTGTGGGCGCGATCCCCGCGTCGGTCACTTACAGCCGCTGGAATGAGGACAAGGCGCCGGAGTGGGTGACGGAGTTTGTGGCGGTGGCTCACCCGGACGCGGCAACCAAACCCGACCAAACCTCTGGTAGGGTGGGAACCGTTCCGGTCCCTAGGTAAGGAAGGCCCACCATGGCCGCCACCGCGAAAACCCGCCACAA
>JAICSB010000186.1 GCA_025937115.1 Pseudonocardiaceae bacterium
CGCTCGATCAGCCGCAACCCGTCTGGACGGTCTTCCAGTACCCGGTCCCGGGCCGGGAACGGTATCCGGGCCAACAGGACGAGCTGGCCGGCCATCTCAGCCAGCCGGGCCTGTCCCAGCCGCAGCCGATCGATCAGCGCCGGGCTCATCCCCGACTGCTCAGCCGCGGCGATGTCTGCGGCGTTGGCAGCAAGCACCTCAGCTGCGGAGCCGATCAGCCGCAGGGCCATTGCATCCAGCGCGGCATCGATGGCCTGATCGGACGCGGTAGCCAGGGTAGGAGCGGCGCGCTGCGCCTGCCGCGCGCAGCCGGCGACGATGTCGGCCGCGGATTCGGCAGGTAGCCCAGGCGTCGTTCGGAGCTGCACGGTTGCCCAGCCTACTGCTCGTGAGTGGCGTTGAGTGCTGGAACACTGTTACGCACTCACGAGCCGGTTTTTACACCGGCACGAGATCGTCGGCGTGAACGACTTCGCGGCGCAGTTCGGGGGGGAGGTCGCGGGTGGAGCGGCCGATCAGCTCGGGCAACTCCGCGGCGTCGAAGCCCACCATCCCCCGGGCGACGACGACGCCCTGTCCGTCGATCAGCTCCACGACGTCGCCGGCCTCGAAGTCACCCTCGACGCCGGTGATGCCGGCGGCGAGCAGCGAACGCCGACGATGCACCACCGCGCTCACCGCACCGTCGTCGAGCTGTAGCCGGCCGGCCGCCCCCGCGGCGTGGCGCAGCCAGAACCGGCGGGCCGATAACCGCGACCCGGTGGGCGCGAATGCCGTCCCGACGTCGGCTGCACCCAAGGCTCGCCCGACCTGCGTCGCGGCGGCGAGCAGCACCGGCACCCCGGACTGCGAGGCCAGCGTCGCGGCACCGAGCTTGGAAACCATTCCCCCGGTACCGAGCGCACCACCGGTGCCAACCTGTACGCCGAGCAGATCAGCCGGTCCAGTCACCTCTGCTACCAGCCGAGCAGTGCCGAGCCGGGGATCGCTGTCGTAGAGGCCGTTGACGTCGGAGAGCAACACCAGCCCCTCCGCTCCCACCAGGTGCGCAACCAGGGCGGCCAGCCGGTCGTTGTCGCCGAAGCGGATCTCGTCGGTGACTACCGTGTCGTTCTCGTTGACCACCGGCACGACACCGAGGCCGCGCAGCCGGGCGAAGGTGCGCTGCGCATTGCGGTAATGCGCGCGGCGGACCACGTCATCAGAGGTCAGCAGCACCTGGCCGACGGTGCGGCCATGCCGCGCCCAGGACTGCGTGTAGGCGTACCCGAGCGCCAGCTGCCCGACACTGGCGGCAGCCTGTTGAGTGGCCAGATCACGCGGCCGCCGGCGCAGCCCCAGCGGGGCGAGCCCGGCGACGATCGCACCCGAGGACACCAATACCAGGTGGGTGCCGGCCGCGACGCGGGCGGCGAGCGCGTCAACCAGGGTGTCCAGCCTGGCCCGATCGAGCCCACCCGCGGCCGTGGTGAGCGACGATGAGCCGATCTTGACCACTAGGTGTCGCGCCTGCGCCACCGCCTGCCGGGTCGGGCTCACTCCTGCGGGACCTCACCGCCGACGACCGGCTCGCGCCGCACCCGTCGGGCGGCCTTACGCTGCCCTGCGCCGATCCGCTCGTCGCTGTCCAACCGCCAGTCCGTTCCTCGCCCGCCCAGCCGGATCGCGCCCCCTCCGGCCGGGGTGGAGGGTTCCCAGTCGAAGGTGACGTGGCCGATCGTGACCGGGCAGCCAGCGCGAGCACCTGCGCCCGCCAAGGCGTCCTCGACGCCGAGCCGAGCCAGCCGGTCGGCCAGGTAACCGACTGCCTCGGCGTTGTCGAAGTTCGTCTGCCGTATCCACCGCTCAGGGCGCCCGCCCCGGACGATGAATCCCTCGGGTCGGTCGGGGTCGGCCATGACTTCGAAGCCCTGTTCGTCGACCGCCATAGGCCGGAGCACCACCCGGGTCGGTTCGGCGGGGGGCAGCGACTCGCGGTGCTGGCGCACCGCTGCGCCGAGGGCGAATCGCAGTTCCCGCAGACCTTCGGTGCTCACCGTGGACACGCAATATACGGGTAATCCGCGCGCGTGGAGCTCGGGCCGCACCATCTCGGCCAACTCCCGGGCGTCCGGAACGTCGACCTTGTTGAACACCACCAGCCGGGGACGAGACGCCAGTTCACCGCCCAGCGACGGGGTGTAGGCGGCCAGCTCGCGTTCCAAAGCATCCACGTCGGACAGCGGGTCGCGGCCCGGGTCGACGGTCGCACAGTCCACCACGTGCACTAGCACGGCGCAGCGTTCGATGTGCCGCAGGAACTCCAGCCCGAGGCCCTTGCCCTGGCTGGCGCCGGGGATTAAGCCGGGGACGTCAGCGACGGTGAACACCGTCTCTCCCGCGGTGACCACACCGAGGTTGGGTATCAGAGTGGTGAACGGGTAGTCGGCAATCTTGGGACGAGCCGCTGACAGCACCGAAACCAGGGAGGATTTGCCCGCAGAGGGGAAGCCGACCAGGCCGATATCAGCCACCGACTTGAGCTCAAGTACCAGATCCCGGGCTTCGCCCTCCTCACCGAGCAGGGCGAAGCCCGGTGCCTTGCGAGCCTTGGAAGCCAGCGCCGCGTTGCCCAGGCCGCCGTGCCCGCCCGCCACGGCGACGAATCGGGTTCCGACACCGACCAGGTCAGCCAGCACCTCGCCGTCGGGAGTGAGTACCACGGTGCCACCGGGCACCCGCAGCTCGAGATCCTCGCCCATGGCGCCGTTGCGATGGCCGCCTTGGCCCGGTTTGCCGCTCAAGGCCCGGGCCTGGGACCGGTAGTGGAAGTCGAGCAGGGTGTGCACGCCGGGGTCTACCACCAGCACCACGTCACCGCCGTGGCCACCGTTGCCCCCGTCGGGCCCACCCAGTGGCGTGTACTTCTCCCGGTGCACCGACGCACAGCCGTGGCCGCCATCGCCCGCGGCGACGTGAATCGCCACCCGATCCACGAAGCGGGACACCTCTGACTTCTCCTCTTTTCGGCATTGGCGGGTACTGCCTCATAAAAAACCGACGAGGGGCGATCCGGTCACCGCCGGGCCGCCCCTCGTCGGGTGCGTTATGTGGGCCCGGGTTCAGGGCTGCACCGGGACGATGTTGACGGTCTTTCGGCCCCGCTTGGTGCCGAACAGCACCTCACCCGTCTCAAGCGCGAACAGGGTGTCGTCACTACCACGCCCGACGTGCACGCCCGGATGAAACTTGGTGCCGCGCTGGCGGATGAGGATCTCGCCCGCGTTGACCAGCTGACCTCCGTACCGCTTCACCCCGAGCCGCTGAGCGTTGGAGTCGCGGCCATTCCGGGAGCTGGACGCGCCTTTCTTGTGTGCCATCGGTGCTCACACCCTCGTCAGGAGTTTCTCAAGGTCGATGATCAAACGGCGATTCCGGCTCACCGAACCGGAATGGCAAGGTCACTAGGAGATGCCGGTGACCTCAACGCGGGTCAGCTGCTGCCGGTGACCCTGACGCTTGTGGTACCCGGTCTTGTTCTTGAACTTGTGGATCCGAATTTTGGGTCCCTTGACCTGCGCGACAACCTTCCCACGGACCGAGGCGGCGCCAAGAGCAGCCGAGTCGGTGGTCACGCTGGAACCGTTGACGAGCAACACGGCGGACAAGCTGACCTCGGTGCCAGGGTCGCCGTCAAGCTTTTCCACCTCGACGATGTCCCCGACGGCCACTTTGTACTGCTTGCCGCCGGTCTTCACGATCGCGTACATCGGGTGGTACTCCTGGCTGTTCGGCGTGCTTGGACTGACTGTGACGTGACCTGGCTGCAGCTTGCGCCTGATACTGCCTGCGCAGCGGACAAACCTCAGGGCCGCCGAGCTGGCGGGCCGCGCCAATGAGCGTACGGCCCGCCGTTCGGCTCGGTCAAACCGGGGTCCTCACCTCGCGTGCGGTACGGCGAAGGACTGGGCTGCCGACTCCGCACTCTCCGCCAGCTCTGTGGCGGGCGGTCCGGCAGGACGTGAAGCGGCCCGACGGCGCCGCGCCATCGTGCGAGTCGCCGGCTGCGTGGGCACCGTCGGCGCGTCGGCCGCCGGTGCCTCCATGTCATCCGGGGCGACAGGGTCTACCGCGATCTGGTCCGCGGCGACGTGGTCCGCGGCGGCTTGATCAGCCGCGGCTTGATCAGCCGCGATGTCTGCCCCGGGCAGCCCCTCGATCACTGTCTGTTCCGCTGCTGCGGCGACAGCCCCTGTCCCCCGTCCCCGGGACTTAACCCGACGGCCGTTCCCGTTGCCGGAGTCCCGGGCCCCCGAAGGCACGCCCGACACCGCAGCAGACACCGCTGCCGGAGCCGGCTGGCGCACGTTCACCGGCTCCGCGGATACCAGCACTCCGCGACCCTTACAGTGCTCGCAGGTGCTGGAATACGCCTCCAGCAGCCCGGTGCCCACCTTCTTACGGGTCATCTGGACCAGCCCGAGCGAGGTCACCTCAGCGACCTGGTGGCGGGTGCGGTCCCGACCCAGGCATTCGGTCAACCGGCGTAGCACCAGGTCCCGGTTGGATTCGAGCACCATGTCGATGAAGTCGATCACGATGATCCCGCCGATGTCCCGCAGCCGCAGTTGCCTGATTATCTCTTCAGCGGCTTCGAGGTTGTTGCGCGTCACTGTCTCTTCGAGGTTGCCGCCCGACCCGGTGAACTTGCCGGTGTTGACGTCGACCACGGTCATCGCCTCGGTGCGATCGATGACCAGGTATCCGCCGGAGGGCAGCCACACCTTACGGTCCAGCGCCTTGATGATCTGTTCGTCGATCCGGAACTCGGTGAACACGTCGGCCACGCCAGCGTACCTACGCACCCTGGGCATCAGCTCCGGAGCCACGTGCTTGACGTAACCCTCGACGGTGTCCCATGCCCCGTCGCCCTGAACAACCAACTCGCGGAAGTCCTCGGTGAACAGGTCCCGGACCACCTTCACCAGTAGGTCCGGCTCCTCATAAAGCAGCTCCGGTCCGGCGGGCTTGCCGCGAGCATTGCCGGCGGAAGCACCCGACTTGGTTTGGATAACCTCCCACTGAGCCTGCAACCGGCGGACGTCGCGAGCTAGCTCCTCCTCGCTGACTCCTTCGGAAGCAGTGCGGATGATCACGCCGGCATCCTCGGGGACGATCCGCTTGAGCACCTCCTTGAGGCGCTTGCGCTCGGTGTCCGGAAGCTTGCGGCTGATCCCGGTGGCCCGACCATCCGGCACGTAAACCAAAAACCGGCCAGGCAGGCTGATCTGGGTGGTCAGCCGGGCACCCTTGTGGCCCACTGGATCCTTTGTGACCTGCACGAGAATGCTGTCGCCGCTCGACAGTGCCTGCTCGATGCGGCGCGCTTTGCCCTCGAGCCCGGCTGCGTCCCAGTCCACCTCGCCGGCGTAGAGCACCGCGTTGCGGCCCCGGCCGATGTCTACGAAGGCGGCCTCCATCGACGGCAACACATTTTGCACCCTGCCGAGATAGACGTTGCCGACCAGCGAGCCCGAGCCGGACGTGGTGACGAAGTGCTCCACCAGGACGTCGTCCTCAAGCACCGCGATCTGAATGCGCTCAGGGCGCTCTCGCACCACCATGGTGCGCTCGACGGCCTCGCGCCGGGCCAGGAACTCCGACTCGGACAGGATCGACACCCGCCGCCGGCCGGCCTCCCGACCGTCGCGTCGGCGCTGCCGCTTGGCCTCCAGACGGGTCGAGCCCCGGATGGACTGGACCTCGTCCTCAACGGGCGGACTGCTGCTCTTGCTGTCCCGGACATGCACGACGGTGTCCGGTGGATCATCTTCGCCGACGACGACGTCCTCGTCACCGCCGTCTCGACGGCGTCTGCGGCGACGGCGACGGCGAGCCACGCTCTCGCCAGGCTCTTCGGCCGTCACTTCCTCGGTCGGCCCGTCCGAGGAGTCTTGTTCGTCAGGTTCGTCTGAGACGTTGTCACCCTGCTCGGCGGCACCGTCGTCGCCGGCTCTGCCTCGACCTCGGCCACGGCGGCCCCGCCGGCGACGGCGACGGCTGGCGCTGTCGCTCTCCGCCTCGTCCGCGCCGGGTTCGCCCTCACTGTCGTCCTTCTCGTCGTTCTCGTCGTCGAGGAGATCAGGCTTGTCAGCAACGGCGGGCTGCGGGGTCGGCGACAGGAACACCGGCACAGCCGCGTTGAACACCGCCGGCGGTGCCGGCGAATTGAATACCACCGGCGGCGCCGGTGACGTCAATAACGGTGTCTCCGGCGCACTCTGCTGCGCCACCTCGTCGAGCTCCGTTAGCTCTGGCTCGGGATCCGGCAGCAGTACCGCAAGTGCCCGCATCGCCGTCTCGCGGTCGATGCTGGACTGCGCGCTGCTTACCACGATGCCGAGCTCAGCCAGCGCGCCGATGACCTCCTTGCTGCTCACCGCAAGGAGCTTGGCCAGGGCATGCACCCGCAGCTTCCTGGGCAGCGAGTCTGCTAGATCAGCCCGGCC
>JAICSB010000151.1 GCA_025937115.1 Pseudonocardiaceae bacterium
CGCGGTCTTGAACGCTGACCGGGCCTGGGTCCGGTCGTTGTGGAGCGCGTTGCGGCCCTTCGCCAGAGACTCCGGTGGCTACGTGACCTCGATGACGGAAATCGACGACGACCGGGTGCGGGCGTCTTACGGCCCGGTCAAGTATGGGCGGCTGGCCCGGATCAAGGCCAAGTATGACCCGGCCAACGTCTTTCACCTCAACGCCAACATCAAACCCGTCTGAACGTCCGGGCGTAAGCCCGTCGAGCACATGACCTCCAGCGGCGATCCTGCCGAATCCGACGGCTGCCGGGCGACGGTACGCTTGGCACCGGGGCGCGGCGTTGCATCGCATCTGGAGGAGATCGGCCGTGACTGACCTGGCCCGCACGCCACCCCGCGGACTGCGCACCCGCCTGTTGGTCACAGTGCTCGTGTTGGGCGTACTGTGCGTCGCTGCCGTCGTGCTGCCGGTACCCAGCCCATTACAAGTGCGCGACTGGTCGCAGTCGGTCGGCATCGCGGCGCCATTGCTGTTCCTGCTCGGACACACCCTGGCGACGGTGGCGCCGGTCCCCCGTACGGTGTTCACCCTCGCTGCCGGGTTGCTCTTCGGACCAGTGCTGGGGGTAGGCCTCTCGCTGGTGGCGACGGTGCTGTCCGCGGTGCTGGCCTTCGGCCTCGTCCGCCGGTTGGCTCGCGGATTTGTCTTGCCTCATCTGGATCACAAGGTGCTGCGGGCGGTCGATGCCCGGTTGCGCCGTCGAGGCTGGCTTGCGGTGGCGTCACTGAGGTTGATCCCGGCAGTGCCCTTCTCGGTGCTCAATTACTGCAGCGCGCTGTCGCCGATCCGGTTCCCGCATTATCTGGCCGGTACCGTGGGCGTCCTGCCGGGCACGATAGCGGTGGTGGTGCTCGGCGACGCACTTACTGGAACCACCTCGCCGGCCTTGCTCACGGTTTCGCTGACCGGCGCGGCGATCGGAATGATTGGACTGATCGTCGAGGCCCGCTCCCCCATCTCGGTCACCCAGGCGAAGGCTGCACCATGAGCAGCCCCGCGGACCTCACGGCCGTCCAGCTCGTCGCCGCCTACCGCACGGGTGAGCTGTCTCCGGTCGAGGCCACCCAGGCCGTGTTGGATCGTGTCGATCAGCTCGACGGCCAGGTGCGCGCCTTTTGCTTCGTGGACGTCGACCGTGCGCTCCAGGACGCCAAGGCCTCCGAGCTGCGCTGGCACCAGGGCTTGCCGCAGGGTCTGGTCGATGGTGTGCCGACGTCGATCAAGGACGTGTATCTCACCCAGGGGTGGCCGACCCTGCGCGGTTCGAGGTTGGTCTCCCCGGGCCAGGAATGGCCGCTCGACAGTCCGCCTGTCGCCCGGTTACGCGAGCACGGCGCGGTCCTGTTTGGCAAGACGACCACCTCCGAGCTGGCCTGGAAGTGCGTCACCGACAGCCCGCTGACCGGCGTGACGGTCAATCCCTGGGACACCAGCCGGACGTCGGGCGGGTCAAGCGGCGGTAGTGCGGTAGCGGTCGCGCTGGGTATGGGTCCCCTGTCGATGGGCACCGACGGGGGTGGTGCGGTCCGCATCCCAGCATCCTTCACCGCGACGGTGGCGATCAAGCCGACCTTTGGCCGGGTGCCGCACTGGCCGTCCAGCCCGTTGGGTACCTTGATCAGCCCCGGGCCGATGGCCCGCACAGTGGCCGATGCCGCACTGCTGCTCGATGCGGTATCCGGCTACGATCCGCGAGATTGGTCCGCGCTACCACCTATCACTCGCCCGTACTCCAGCGTGCTGGGCAACGGTGCGCTGGGGTTGCGGATCGCGGTGAGCCCGACGCTGGGCTACGTCGAGGTCGATTCGGACGTCGCCGATGCAGTGCAGGCTGCCGCCGGGGTGTTCCGCGACCTCGGCGCGGAGGTCGAGTTCGCCGATCCGGGTTTCGCTGACTGCGCGCGGGATTTCCAGGTGCTCTGGTTCACCGCCATGGCCAAGACGGTCGAGCGCCTGACGCCGCGCGAGCTCGATCTCATGGAGCCGGCGCTGCAGGAGATCGTCACACAGGGCCAGCGCTGCTCCGCGCTGGACTACCTCACCGCCACCGCGACCAGGATGGCGATGGGCGCCACGATGGGTGCTTTCCACGAACGCTACGACCTGTTACTCACCCCGACGGTTCCGATCACGCCCTTCGTCGCGGGTGAGGAGGTGCCGATCGGGTGGCACTCGCAGCGGTGGACCAGCTGGACGCCATTCACCTACCCGTTCAACATGACCCAGCAACCCGCTGCCAGCGTGCCATGCGGATGGACCAGCGCTGGACTGCCGATCGGATTGCAGGTGGTCGGGCCGCGCCACGCCGACGACCGGGTGCTCGCCGCATGCGCGGCCTACGAGCAGGTCGAGCCATGGGTCTACCAGCGGCCCCCGTTATTGCTCCGCTGACGGGTCATCCCCGGCCGAATCGGGTGGTCCGGTCGGGGACGACTGTTGACGGGGCACATGGTGTGCCGCACCGGGTTGACCGCTGAACGCCGGCCGTACCGAGGGTCCCAGCGATGGGGTCGTCCCGACCTCCGGCCGTGGCACCTCCCTGCGTGCCACCTCCTCCGCGGCCCGCACCGCAGCCGCCACGTCCGGATCGGTGGCGGTATCGAACCACCCGGCAACGGCCTCGTCGTCGTCCTCTGGCCGGCTGGCGGCCACGTATTCCCGGCTTGGTTCGTACCGGAAGACCCCGTCATCCCCCGGTGCTCCGAGCATCTTGGTGAATCCTTCGAGTGCCTTGCCGAAGTCGCTGGGCACGATCCAGACCTTGTTCGCATCGCCCTGGGCCATTTGCGGCAGCGTCTGCAGGTACTGATAGGCCAACAACTCCGGCGTTGGGCGACCCTCTTTGATCGCGGCGAACACCTTCTCGATCGCCTTGGCCTGACCCTGTGCCTGCAGATACCTCGCGGCCCGTTCGCCCTGGGCCCGCAAGATACGAGACTGCCGCTCAGCTTCCGCGGTGAGGATCGCGGCTTGTTTGGCACCTTCAGCGGAGAGGATCGAGGCCTGCTTCTGCCCCTCCGCGGTCTTGATCGCCGATTCGCGCTGGCCCTCGGCGGTGAGGATGGTGGCGCGCTTCTCCCGGTCTGCGCGCATCTGCTTCTCCATCGAGTCCTGGATGGACGGCGGTGGGTCGATAGCCTTGAGCTCGACGCGCCCTACCCGTATCCCCCACCGCCCGGTCGCCTCGTCGAGCACCCCGGACAGCTGGCCGTTGATGAAGTCCCGGGAGGTCAGGGTGTCTTCAAGACTCATCCCGCCGACGACGTTTCGCAGCGTGGTGGTGGCCAACTGCTCGACTGCCGCGATGTAGTTGGAGATCTCGTACACCGCGTCCTTCGGGTTGGTCACCTGGAAGTAGACGACGGTGTCGATGTCGACCGTCAGGTTGTCCTTGGTGATCACCGATTGCGGCGGGAAGGACACCACCTGTTCTCGCAGATCGATCCGGTCCCGGATCCGGTCGATGAACGGCACCAGGAAGTTCAGCCCGGGGGTGAACGTGCCGCGGTAGCGGCCGAGCCGCTCGACGACCGCGGCGGACGCCTGCGGGATCACCACCACGGATTTGACCACGGTGGCGACGATCGCCAGCACGATCACCACTATCACCACGAGCAGCGCAACACTCATGAAGGCTCCCCCAAAACGACGGCAGTGGCTCCGGAGATGGACATCACCGTCACCGTGTGGCCTGGCTCGAGTACCTCGGTTTCGTCGAACGCCCGCGCGGACCAGAACTCCCCGCGCAACTTGATCTTGCCGCCGCGCGCGTCAACGGTGCTCACCACAATCGCTCTATCGCCGATCAATGCATCGACGTTAGTCGGCACGTGGGTAGTGTGCAGCCGGCGCTTGAGCACCGGGCGGCCTACGGTGATCAGGGCCACCGAGGTGCCGGCGAAAGCGGCGACCTCCGGCAAGGGCCCAGCGCCTAGCGCCGCGAACCCTGCAGCCACCAGCGCCCCCGCCCCGAACATGATCAGCACGAAGCCACTGGTCAGTACCTCGGCAGCGATCAGCAGCAGCCCTGCAACGAGCCACACGACAGCGGCCATGTGACCATCTTGACAGATCTTCGGGCTGGATTCTGCGGTGATCGTGATCTCGTTTTGCTACCTGGCCGTGACGAAGTCGATGAGCTGCTCGACGGCACCCAGCAGCGCCGGCTCAAGATCACGAAAGCTGTCCACGGCGCCCAGTACCCGCGCCCATCCCTGTGCTGGGTCCGCGAACCCGGTCCCGTCCACCCAACCCAGCGCCTGGCACACGCCTTCCTTCCACGGGACACCGCGCGGGACCTCAGGCCAGCCTGGGATGCGCAGCGTCGCGGGTCGCACAGCCTGCCAGATATCGACATAAGGGTGGCCGGTCACCAGCACGTGCGGGGAGCGCACCGCCGCCACGAGCCGGCTTTCCTTGCTACCGGCGACCAGATGGTCGACCAGCACGCCGAGTCTCCGGTATGGGGCGGGATCGAACTCCGCGACCCGGTCGGACAGGTAGTCCACACCGTCGAGGGGTTCCACGACCACACCGTCCACCCGCAGATCGTGGCCCCAGACCCGTTCCACGAGCTCCGCGTCGTGCTTGCCCTCCACCCAGATCCGGCTGGCCCGAGCAGTCCGAGCCCGTGTCCGCGCCACCCGGACCGACCCGGATGCCGACCGGATCGCGCCCGCGGTGGGCTGCGGCACGGGACGGACCAGCGTGACCGGATCGCCGTCGACCAGGAACGCGGCACGCCGAAGGGGAAAGGACCGGACCACACCCCGGGCGTCCTGAAGTTCCACCGCGTCACCCTCGCAGTGGAGCACCGCGCCGCAGAACCCGCTCGCGGCATCCTCCACCACCACACCCGCCTCGGCGGGCAGTTGCGGCACCTCGCGGCGCCGGTGTGGTTGCTGCAGCACGTCTGGTCCGTAGCGTGCGCTACGACCCGGTGAGTTGCTCGGTAGGTCACGGGAGCGCATGGGTTCGACGGTAACCGGGGGTCTGAATTCCGCAGCGCAGCCACGCCGGATGTGCATATTGCGAGTCCGGGTTCTACGCTCCTACTCCGTGCCATGCCCCAGCGCGACATTCACCGTGTGGGCCTCGGCCTGGCTGCACGGCTGCGCCGCCCCTGACGCTGTGATCGACGGCCTGCACACCTGGGCGGGTCTGCACGAGGTGGTGGCCGTAGACGAGGCCACCGCACGGCAGCTTGATCTGCCGGCGCCCGATGAAGTCCCGACCTCTGTGGTGGGGCTGCTGGCCACCGCCCGACGGGCTGGGGCTGGCGTGGGCCAGCTGTTGTTGCCGGTGCCCGGTGACGTCCGCGGGCTGCCGCCGCAGGGACCGCTCGCGGCGGCGGCGCTGCGCAGCGGTGAGGTCGCCGTCTTTACTGGTGCGGAACTGGCGGCGGTGCCGAATGCGGTCGCCGAGGGGGTGCTTCGCTGGACGGTGTTCGCCAGTGGCCCGCTGCCCCCCGCTCCCGAACCTGAACTGCCGGATGCCGAGCATGGTCTGCGCGGCGCGGTCCGCCAGGCGGCGACGACACTGGTGGAGCTCGACCTGGCCCGGCACCGCCCCGGCGTGCGCGCCGAGATCGCCGAAGCTCTGGAGCTCCGGGTCCGCCCGCCCTGGCCCGAGGGCACCCCGCCCCGCGCGCTACGGGTGCTCGAGCAGGCCGACGAGGTGGAGGCGATCCTGCGCGCCGCGGACACCGACAACCTCGGCGGTGCACTGTCCGCGTCGGTGGCGGCGGCCCGTTCCGCCGCGCTGCGGCCCCTGTTCACCGCCGTACGCGAAGCCCGCCGCTCCGCGGTGGCTGAAGCAGTGCGAGCCCTCACCCCCCGTGCCGGGCGCCGCTAAGCGGCCCTCCTTAAGCGCGTTGCGGAAGCAGAGGGCGAGTTGGGGCACGAGGCCACAACCGAGTCCCACGGGCGGCCACGCTAAGTAGGCAACGGCCTCCAGACTGCACTAATCGTGTATTGCAGACATGTAGTTGCCACATTGGCAAGGATATTCCGAGAGCTACCGCAGCGCGTCACAACAACCTGCCGCGCAGGGCGTGCCGTTGGTGCCTTGACCGGCTGCCGGGGCCTGGGAGCATCGGCGGGCGGGTGCACCGTGTACCTGCTCGGCGACTAGCTCCACCACCATGTCTGCGAAGCGGGGGTCGGCGCCCGGGGTGGCGGCGCGCACGAAAGTCATCCCGAGTGTGGCGGCCCGTTGCCGGGCCTCGTGATCGAGGTCCCACACCACCTCGAGGTGGTCGGAGATGAATCCGATGGGCGCCACCACGACGCCGGGCGCTCCAGCGGCGTGCAGCGCGTCGAGATGGTCGACCACGTCCGGTTCGAGCCAGGGCACTTGAGGCGGCCCGGAACGCGACTGCCAGACCACGTCGTGGGAGTCCACCCCGGCCGCCGCGGCGACCAGCCGCGCGGCCTCGGTGACCTGCTCGGAGTAGCGGTGACCACCCTGCGCAGCAAGCCCGGCGGCAGCGTCCGCGGCCAGCGGCACCGAGTGCGCAGTGAACACCACCCGGGCGTCAGCGCCACCCTGGTCACGGGCGGCGCGGAGCGCGTCGGCGCACGCTGCGATGAACAGCGGATGATCGAAGAACTGCCTCAGCTTGATCAGATCGGGCGCCCCAGGACCGACGGCATGCCGGGCTCGGGCGATGTCCTCGTGGTACTGCCGACAACCCGAGTACCCGCCCCACGCCGAGGTGGTGAACACCGCTGCGCGGCGTACCCCGTCGGCGGCCATCGCGGCGACGGTGTCCTCCACCATCGGGTGCCAGTTCCGGTTGCCGAAGTACACCGGCAGGCCAAGCCCAGCGGTGGCGAGCGCCTGCTCTATTGCGATGATCAGGGTGCGGTTGCACCGGTTGATCGGTGACACTCCCCCGAAATGCAGGTAGTGCTGCGCTACCTCCGCCAAGCGCTGCGGCGGGACACCCCGGCCGCGAGTGACGTTCTCCAGGAACGGCCGTACCTCGTCGGGTCCCTCGGGGCCCCCGAAGGACAGCACCAACAGCGCGTCGGTCAACGCCGAGATGCCTAGACGCCGATGGCGTGGAAGCCGCCGTCGGCCCACACCATCGAGCCGGTGGTGGCAGGTAGCCAGTCGGACAGCAGTGCGCAGACCGTGCGCGCCACCGGGGTCGGATCGTCGACGTTCCAGCCCAGCGGAGCGCGACCGTTCCAGGCATTCTCGAACGCGGCGAAGCCGGGGATGGACTTCGCCGCCAAGGTGCGTACCGGGCCGGCCGCCACCAGGTTGACCCGGACACCGTGCGGTCCGAGGTCACGGGCGAGATAGCGGCACACCGACTCCAGCGCCGACTTCGCC
>JAICSB010000743.1 GCA_025937115.1 Pseudonocardiaceae bacterium
GCGACTCCTAGCCGCCCGCCGATGTGGTCATAGCAGCGCCTGGCCAGGCGTAGCGCTTGCGCCCGGGTGCCTGTGCGTAGTGAGCGGACCGGCTGGGCCGGGGCGAGCCGTCCGATGACCTCGACCAGCCGCGCCACCTCGGGGCCGCGTAGCCGGTAATAGCGGTACCGGCCGGTCGGGAGCACCTCGATCAAACCGCCTTCAGCAAGTTTGCGCAGGTGCCCGCTCGCCGTCGAGGCCCGCACGCCCGCCTCGGACGCCAGCACGCTGGCCGGTAGCGCCCGCCCGTCAGCCAGCGCCAGCAAGATCCGACACCGCCCCCGGTCGGCGAGCAACTTTCCCACCACGGCCATGTCGACGTCCCCATCGCCTGCCATGACACCGACCCTAGAACGACAACACTTCAGTGCTGACCGAAATGCTGTTCCAGAGAGCGTTCTGGATGCAGAACGCGGAATCGAACCCTGAGCTAGGGGCCCGGTGCGGCTGGACGAGTGGGAGAGCCTGAGGCGCTGGCCACGGCGCGGTTCGGGGCCTCTACAGCGCTGGCGTGATCCGCTACGCGATGCGGTTGGACAGCCGGCCCAAGCCGGTGATCGACACCTCGACGAGGTCCCCGCTGGTCAGGAATCTCGGCGGGTCGAACCCAATCCCCACGCCGGCTGGGGTGCCGGTGGCGAGAAGGTCACCGGGCAGCAGCGTGATGCCTGCCGACAGAGTCGCGATCAGGTGCGGGATGTCGAAGATCAAGTCTTTGATCGGTGCGAACTGGCGGCGTTCGCCGTTGACGAAGGTCTCTATCTCCAGCGCGGTCACATCGGTGATCTCGTCGGCTGTCACCGCATACGGGCCCATCGGGCAATGGGTGTCCAGTGACTTGCCCAGCAACCACTGCTTGTGGTCGCGTTGCACGTCCCGTGCGGTGACGTCGTTGACGATCGTATAACCCCACACGTGCTGGTACGCCTGCTCGCGGGTGATGCCTCGTCCGCCGCGACCGATGATCACGCAGAGTTCGCCCTCGTAGTCGAGTTCGTTTGTCACTGCGTGATGCGGATCGACGGCAGCGGTAGGTCCGGTGACCGAAGTCGTGGCCTTGCTGAACAGGATCGGTGTGGCCGGCAGTGCTACGCGCTCACCCGAGATGTCGTAGCCGCTGCGGCCGAACTCCGTGATGTGATCACGGTAGTTCTTCCCCACGCAGAAGACGTTGCGCCGCGGCGCGGGGATCGGGGCGAGCAACTCCACGGAGTCCAGTGGCAGCGTCGGTAGTGCGGCAGTGCGTTCGCGCAGCACGGGCCCGAGTTCGTCCCAGGCCTCGATCACCTCAAGCATCCCGGCACCGGCCGGGAGCAGCTCGCTGACATCTCGGACAACACCGGCGTCGGCGACGCCGACCCGGCTCGTCGTCCCGGTGCGAAAGGTCACGAGCTTCATCGCCGAACCCATCCGAGCAGTCGGGACCATGTCAGCTTCGCCGACATTACCGTCGGATGCGCGGTCCGAAGCGCTTGGGCGACGTCACGGTCGGCGAGGCTGGGGTTGTCTCGGGGTAGCACCCGTTAGGTTGGCGTCAGGTGGTGTCTGAGGTGGCGACGGTTCCTGGAGGGCTTCCCTATGGTGGCGAGGACCAGGCTGAGAATGCGCACCCAAGTGCTGATGATCGGGATCGTGCTGCTGGGGCTGGTCTCGACGGCCGGGTGCGGTCCGACCTCCTCGAGTTCGGCGCC
>JAICSB010000343.1 GCA_025937115.1 Pseudonocardiaceae bacterium
CTGTTCAACGAATCTCGGATCGCCTGCCAGGCCGGGTAACGTTTCTGGAATGCAGGGTCGTCATACAACGCGACGAGCGTGGGCGGCCTTGCCACTCCTACCGCGCTGCGCAGCTGGTTGTCTCGATTGCGCAGGCACTGCACCGCCTCGAACGCCTCCGCCGGATGCCGCGAAGTGGTACTCACCCCCAAGTTGATGCCACCGATTGTTACCCTCGCAGGCTTGCCCACCTCGACCGAGGGGTAGGCGGCCCAGCCGAACACGTCCCTGACCCGGCGGCCGGTGTCCCGGCTGGTCGGTTGCCCCCGCTGATCGATAAACGTGCCACCTCCACCGTCTGATCCCGGGGGGTACATCGCGACGTAAGTGTCCGGGTAGTTGACCTCGAACGCTGCTTTACCTGCCTCCATCGCCAACCGGCCGTCGCCCTCATTACTCACCGACAGCGACGGGTCCGCGGCCCGCGAGGTGGCGACCCGCGCCATAACGCCTAAAGCCTGCCGGGCAGCATCACCCCGAGCCACCTGAACATCACCCTCGTCCGAGACGATCGAACCGCCGCCACTGGCGAGCAGGGTGTTGAACCACACCGTCAAACCCTCATACCGCGCGCCCTGCACCTCGATGTAATGCGGCAGGCCCCGCGCCGCCAGTCCCTCCGCCATCTGGATCATCTCCTCCCAGGTCGTCGGCGGGTGAGGCACCAAGTCCTTGCGGTACCACAGCAGCTGCGTGTTGGTAGACAACGGTGCGGCGTACAACTTCCCCTGATAGATCCCGGTCTCCAACGGGCCCCGGAGTGTCCCCTGCTCAATTTGCCGCGCCAGGTCGGCCGGATACGGCAAAATCCACCCAGCCTGAGCGAACTCCCCGGTCAAGATCACGTCCAACTCCATGATGTCCAGGCCGGAATCGTGCGCGGCCAATCGGCGCGCAAACTGCAACCGCTGATCGTCGGTATCCCTGCTCTGTTGGGTCCGCTGCTCGATCGTGTACCGACCACCGGAGGCCCTACCGCAGTCCACCGCCGCCGCCCGGTACTGATCCGCACCTTCGGAACCGGTGTCGAAGGCCAGCACGACCTGCCCGGCATCACCAGCGCCGCAACCCACCAGCGTCGCCACCTCCAACAGGATCCCCACCGCGACCACCAGTGCCCGCCACCAGGAGGCACTACTCATGCCCGCCTCCCTCCCTATTCCGCCGGGTCTTCACATAGCTGAAGTCTATACAGGGCTCACATGAAGTCAATAGAGGGTATGTTTAACCTTGTTCGGTGCGGTCCGCTGAGGTCGGCGAGCTGTTGGGGAAGCGTGGCCTGAGCCAGCGAGTCGGGAGGCGTATGCGTTGGTGGCGTGTGACATCACTGGTGTTTGCCGCTGTAGTCGCTGGGGGGTGTGCAGCCCCCACCGAGTCGTCGACGCCTCCGCCGAGCAAGGCTGTTCGCGTGGTTTCGGTGGACAAGGTCAATGATTGGACCCGCGACGTGGTGCTTGATTCGCCTTCAGTCGGTGAGACAAGGGTGCGGTTGCTGTTGCCAGTCGGTTTCGAGGCGGAGCCGCACCGCCGCTGGCCGGTTCTCTACTTGTTACACGGGGCCGACGATCCAGACACCTACAAGTGCTGGACTCGGTCCACCGATGTCGCCGCCTTGACGGCCGGGCTTCCCCTTTTGGTTGTGATGCCCGAGGGTGGGACGGAGGGCTACTACTCGAACTGGTTCAACGAAGGCCGCGGCGGGCCACCGGCTTGGCAGACCTTCCATCTGGCTGAGCTGCGCCAGGTGCTCGAGCGTGATTGGCGGGCTAGCGATCACCGGGCGGTGGCCGGGCTGTCCATGGGAGGGCTGGGCGCCATGCTCTACGCCGCCCACTCGCCGCACCTGTTCCGCGCGGCCGCCTCCTTCAGCGGAGTCCTCGACACCCTGGGCACCTCGGACTGGCAGTTCCCGCCGGAAGTGTGGGGCAATCGCAGCCAGCAAGCCAGGGTCTGGCGCCAGCACAATCCCACCGACAGGGCAGCGGACCTGCGGGGGATCTCGTTGTTCGTGTCTTATGGCAACGGGGATCCAGGCCCACTGGACGTCGCGGGGACGTCCACCTCGGGTGTGGGCGGCCAGATCGAGCGGCGGCTGGAACCGGGAAACGCTGCCTTTGTTCGCCGGCTGGGTGAGCTTGGCATCCCCGCGGAGGTCGACGCGTACGGGCCCGGCATCCATGACTGGCCGTACTGGCAGCGGGAACTGCACCGAGCCTTGCCCGGCATCATGCGTGCTTTACAGCCCTGACCTCTGTGAGCGGAACGGGCCGGTCGACCGCCACAGCCAGAACAGCAACACCAGCCCGACCAGGACGAAGACAGCGGCTGCCCCGAAGTTTCGATCCGACAAGAGCGACGGCGATGCGGTGGCCGCTACGTCTGCGGAGGAATCGCCGACGTTGCCCGATCGGTCGACCGCCTTGACAACGTAATGGTAATCGGTGCCGGGGCTGTTCAAAGTATCCACAAAGGATGTCTGGGTGACGGTGCCGACCATCTGGTAGCCGCCGCCGGCCAACGGGCTGCGCGAGATCTGGTACGACGCGGCGTTGCCGACCGCGTCCCAGTCGATGCGGAGCTGACCGCGTGACCAGCTTCCGGCCCGGACGCGTCTTGGGGCGGGCGGGGGGGTGATCCGCTGATCCGGCCTGGCCACCAGCACCTGCGCGGTCATCGCCGGGATCGTCGCGGCCAGCCGTCCGCCCTCGGTCGTTGCTGCGGCGGCTTCTCTCCCCAGGGTGGGGACGAAGCCGACGCCGTCTCGGACCACCGCGGCGGTGGGTACGTTCACCGTCCGCGCCACCGTACTCCGGTTGATTAGTACGATCGCCATATCTCCTCGTGTACGCATCGCGTACACGAGCGTCTGGGCTTGATCGTCGGCCAGCAGATAGTGCGCGTCACCGTCCCGGAAGACCGGATGGGACTTCCGCAGCGCGACCAGGGCCGAGTAGAAACCCAGCAGATCATGATCTCCGCCGGCGCAGTAATCGTTGCTGGTCGCGCAACCGGTCGTGCTGGTCCACGGGAACGTCCGCCGGTTGTCCGGGTCGTCCGAGCCGGACAACCCGACTTCGTCGCCGTAGTAGATGCTCGGCATTCCAGGCAGGGTGAACTGGATGGTGGCAGCTACCTTCTCTGCCGCGATGCCGGCCATCACATTGGCGGCATTAAACTCGCGATCCTCTCTGTTGTACTGGCCGGGTGTCAGTATCCACCGCACCCGTGCCGTGTCATGGGAATCCAGTAGATTCATAAACGTGCGGTACGTGGCGTCTGGATAGTCCTGCCGGATCGACCGCATGGCCGCGACGAATTGAGACACCGGCACGTTCGGATTACCGTCTCCGGGAAATCCCTTGTCGTCACCCACGGCGCCCAGCAGCGACAGGACCGCCGCACGGAACCGGTATCCCATTGAGGTGTCGGCTTGATCGCCGCTGGTGAGCTTCAGGTTGTCGGGGAACTGCCAGCCTTCCGCCACCAGCGGCGCGTCCGGTTTCGCCGCCTTGATCACGGTGCGGAACTGCTGCCAGTAGGCTGGCGGGAACGACGCGTCCTGCATCGAGTCCAGTCGGAAGCCATCGACCCCGAACGCGAGCCACCGATGCGCGATCGAATTCTGGCCACGGTAGAAGTAATCGGAGATCGGAGAGAAGACCTCGACCGGATCGCTCCGATTTTTCTTGCGGAACAGTGGCAGCGTATCGACTGCGCCGCCCC
Source organism: Pseudonocardiaceae bacterium (assembly GCA_025937115.1). Next base: position 3,763 of record JAICSB010000343.1, read on the forward strand.
AGCCGTCGTACGTCGCGTACCTGCCGGGCTGGTCGCCCGCGCACGGCCCGGCGGTGCCGGCTGGCAGGTTGTGGAAGGTGAACCATGAGCGGTACGTCGACTTCGGATCCTCGCAGGCACCGGTCACCGGATAGTGGTGGTAGCGGTCGAAGTACGGACTGTCCGAAGAGGACGGATCGAAGGGCAGGTCGAGGATGACCCTGATTTCGTGCTGGTGCGCCTGGCTCAGGAGAGTGGCCAGCCCCGCATCGCCACCGAAGACCGGATCGACGTGGGTGAAGTCTTCCACGTCGTACGCGTGGTTGGATTTGCTGGCGAAGACGGGCGTCAGGTAGATCACCGTAACGCCGAGCCTCTGCAGGTAGGGCAGCTTCTGTGTGATGCCGAGAAGGTCACCGCCGAAATAATCACGTCCGAGAGCGAGCTCGGTGCAGGGGGCCGAGAAGTTCACATGGTCCCGACAGCTGCCCTCGGGCAGTTCGGTCCACACTCGACGCTGCACCTTGGCGGCCATCGCGGCGGCTACCTGCGCCGGTGTCGGATTGGCGGGCGCTGGATAGTCGTAGCGTGGCCGGGTCACCGAGATGTCATTGAAAGAATCGCCGTTATCGAATCGGTCCGGCATGATCTGGTACATCACCC
>JAICSB010000010.1 GCA_025937115.1 Pseudonocardiaceae bacterium
CGGCGTCATCGGTGATCTCGCTGTCCGCCGGCGTGGCGGTGATCAGTATCTTTGCGTACGGCGCGATCAGATGGGCCGCTTCCACGTCGAGCTCAAGCTCGCTGTGCCACGCCTCACACGAACCGTAGCTGCCCAGCGCGACCATTCCAGGCGGGCACGCAGCGGGCAGGTGGCCGTTACCGGAAGGATAAATGGTCTGGATCTCCGGATCAGGTAGACCATATTCCTGGTCGAACTTCTTGATGACATCGTTGATTTGCGGATCGTCCCAGCCTTCGACCAGCGCGATGGTCGTTCCGGTGCCGTCGATGCCCTTTTTCCACAAGTCGCCGATATTGTAGTCGATGATGTCCTGCGGACCCGGGGACGATTCGGCGTACTGCGCATAGTTCTTGGTCATGTTGTCCAGGACTGCGGTGAGCTTCTTGACGTGATCCGGGTTGGGTTGCACTTGCGGCGCCGGTTGCGGTGGCGTGTGCGGACTGGCTGGACCGCCCGGTGCTCCCGCCCCACTGCACGACGCCATGAACGCGATCGCGACTAACCCGGCGGCGGCACTCGCTGGCCGCCCTCGCCGCATGATCACCGTTTGTGTGCCTCGGACGACATATCGTGTCGCTAAATGCACACAAACAACGATCACTGTCCACCATCGGGCATTCGATAGCGCCACCAGTAGCCGGACTATGCGTGCGGGCGATCCCGTCATGATTCCCATCTCTGCACCCGGCGCCACGCGCAGTACAGCCCGCCGGAGCGATGTTCGGTCAACGTCGTGGCGGGGCCACCCCCGCGAGGCAGGCGATTGGCGTGCATGTCAGTACTTTCTCCGAGTTGCCGCGTGCTGACCCGCTGCCAGCGTCGTCGTTGAGGGTATCGTGCTGCTCCTCGCGGCCACGTCGGTCCTCCGCCGATCGATCTCGCGGAATTACCTAACTACGGCTACTCATTGCCCCATACACAACAAGCGCAAGCTCGCCCCACACCAGCGCCGGATCGTCGTGAACTCGACACCACGGACCTTTTTGTCGACGGAAACGTCCGTGACGTCGAGTTCACGACGACTAGCGTCGCAGTCAGCGCACGGCCCGGCGGCGGATCGCGCCGAACAGACCGGTTATGACGAACAGTACGATGCCGACAATTGCCAACCACAGCAATGCTTTGATGGTGAACCCGATGACTACCAAGACCACCCAAAGCACCAGCAAACCGAGAATCAAACCCATGATGGCACCGCCTCTGGTCCCGCCGACCCCCGTGGTGGAGGTCTGTGATCACCAGGGTTCCCTGCGGTGATCAGCTTTAAACTGGACATGCGGGTAGTAACCTCCGCCGCCACGCCGGCCGGCGATACGGTAGGAAATCACAGGTGACCCCGCCAGCGAAGCACCTGACGATCGCCGCCCGCCCGCTCGGTTGGACGGTCGCGGTGTGCATCGTGGCCTTCGCCGTTGTGCTCGGGCTGGTCGCCGCGCACTGGCCACCATTGCTGACCGGCGATCAGGCCGCCGACAGCGCCGCGCACGTCGACGTGCTCGCCCAACCCTGGCTGCTGGCCGCGGCCCGGGCCGTCACCACTGCCGGCAGCACCGTGGTCGTCAACGTGGTCGCCGCCGTCGTAGCCATCGCGTTGCTGATCATCAGATGGTGGCGCGGCGCGGCGCTGGTGGTGGTCGCTCGGCTCGGCGAGCTGGGCAGCACAACGGCGGTCAAGGACCTACTCGCCCGACCCCGGCCGACGCTGCTCCACCCAGTTGACCATGGGGCCGGCTACAGCTTCCCCTCCGGGCACGCCGCCGGGTCCGCTGCCGTCTACGGGGCGCTGGTGGTGCTGATCCTGCCGCAGGCCGCCCGCTGGGCGCGAGCGTTGCTGCTGGCCGCCGGGACGTTGCTGATCTGCGCCGTTGCCACCTCCCGGGTGCTGCTGGGCGTGCATTACCCCAGCGATGTCGCTGCCGGCGCGGCACTCGGGCTCGCCTGGGTCGGCATCGCCGCGCTCCTAATTACCCGGTTCAAGGTCACCCAGTTCAGGCCGGGAGGCGTTGGGACGTGAGCAGGCCAGCGCCGGCGGCCGCGAGGCAGATCAGGGTGCCCAGAATGATCCAGGGCTTGCTGACGTCCTTGCGGACCGTCTGGTACCCGATCTGCTGGTCGAGGGTGTCATAGACCTGGTGGATCTGCTGGTTGCTCTGGGCCGGGTAGAACTCGCCACCGGAGAGCTGGGCGACGCGGGCCAGCGAGTCGTCATCGACCGGCACCGGGGCCTGTTCGCCTTGGATGTCGACGGTGCCGTACGGGGTACCGAACGAGATGGTGCTGATCGGGATGTGGGCTGCCCCGGCTTGGGCGGCCACCTCGAACTCGTCGCGACCGACGTTTTGCTTGCCGTCGCTCATCAGCACGATCCGGGCCGGTGGTGGTCCCTGATCTTGGCCGGGGATGAGCTGGTTGAGCGCGCCGATGGAGGCCAGGGCAGCGGCCAGCGCTTCCCCGGTGGCGGTGGACTCCGCGAGGGTGAGGTGGCTGATGGACTGCACGGCTTGGGCTCGGTCGGTGCTCGGATTGACCAGCACGGTCGCGGTGCCGGCGAAGGATTCCACCCCGAGGTTGATGCCGGCGGGCAGTCCGCGGACAAACGACGTCGCGGCATCCTTGGCGGCGGCGATGCGGCTGGGCGAGACATCGGTGGAGTTCATCGACAGTGACACGTCGATGACCAGCATCACGACCGCGCGATTGCGCGGGACTTGGGCATTCGCGGTGGGCCCAGCCAACCCGAGGGTCAGCAGCAGCAAAGCTATGATCAACAGTACTGCGGGGATGTGCCGGGGCCAGCCCGGCCGGCGCGGGGCAACGCGTTCCAGCAACTCCAGGTTGGCGAACCGCAACAGGTAGCGGCGGGCCCGGCGGTGGGCCCACACATAGCCGACGACCACCGCGGCGACGACTCCCAGCAACCCGAACCAACCGGGTGCCGAGAATCCACCCAACGCCATGCCAGGCAGTGAACCCAATCGGTCATGCAACCCCGGTGAGGTGCGCCGAGGGAGGCGGTGGGCGGCGGTAGCGTCGAGCGGGTGGACGACACCCCGAGTCGGACCGGCGACGACACCGCTGCCGCCGCTGAGACCACCCAGCACACGTTGCGGGCCCTCGCGGCCGCGCACGAGGAGCTCGCGCAGATTGAGGCGTCGCTGTGCGCGGGTCACCACCCGATCACCGGTCCGGCGGCCCGCCTGGCGCACGTGCACGTGCCGGCCTGGTTGCGCCGCACCGAGGGGGAAAGCCGCTGGCCGGTGGCCGCCGCGATCGTGGTCGCCATCGCCTTGCAGATGGCGCTGCCCGATCAGTTGGTGTTGCAGTCCCGGTGGCTGCTGCCCGGTCTGGAGCTCGCAGTGCTGATCGCGCTGATCGTGGCCAGCCCGGCACGCTTCAATCGGGAGTCCCGGGCACAGCGGGCCACCAGCCTCACCTTGACCGGACTGCTCAGCCTGGCCAATGCCTGGTCAGCCACCCTGCTGGTGCTCGGCCTGGTGCACGGTCGGGAAGGTCAGGACGCCGGTCCACTGCTGGCCAGCGGCGCGGCGATCTGGTTGACCAACATCATCGCCTTCGGCCTGTGGTACTGGCAGTTCGATCGCGGCGGCCCGGCCGCCCGGGCCCACGCCCGCCAGGTGATTCCCGACTTCCAGTTCGTGCAGATGCAGAGCCCCGAGCTGGCCCCGCCGGAGTGGGAACCGGAGTTCGTGGACTACCTGTACCTGTCGTTCACCAACGCCACCGCCTTCAGCCCCACCGACGTGATGCCGCTGTCGCGATGGGCCAAGCTGACCATGCTCGCGCAGTCGCTGGTCTCGCTGGTCACGGTGGCCCTGGTCATCGCCCGCGCCGTCAACATCTTGAAGTAACGGACTGTGACCACGGACACATTTTCGGTCACTCTCATGATCCTCACATCGAGGTGCCGCCAATCTCGCGCGCATGACTATCAATCCGGGGCTACTGGATTTCCACGATCATCTTCGGCGGGCTCATCGCGAGCGTGGCCGTCGCCCACTTCGGCTTCAAGCTCAAAGTGGTCCTGGCCTTCTGGATCGCCTACATCCTCACCCGCCCACTGGGCGCCTCGTTGGGTGATCTTGAGTCTGGTCACCTACCTGACCATCACCCGAAAAGATGTGCTTCCCACCCCGAACATCGCAGCTGCGCAGGAACCGACCGCATGACGTCAACGCGGCCGGCGCACCCGTTCCCAATAAGCTGACAAATTGGAGAGGAATGTCATCGGGGGCAATGCTCAAACCGACGGGGCCAGACCTCGGCTATGTGATGCGGAAACTTCCGCATGTCACGCTGCTGTTCTGGATTTTGAAGATCGTCGCCGTTACGCTGGGGGAAACCGCCGGAGACTTGTTGGGAATCACCCTCAAGATCGGATACGTCCTCACCGCGTTAATCTTTATCGCGTTCTTTCTGGTCGTCGTGGTGGCCCAGGTCAGCGCCAAGCAGTTTAATTCGGCCCTGTTCTGGGCGGTGGTGCTGGCTACCAGCATGGTCGGTACCGAGATCTCGGACTTCCTCAACCGCGGGTTCGGTCATGGCAGCGCCCAACATGGGATCGGTTACGCGTGGGGCGCGGTCATCCTCACCGGACTCCTGGCGGCCAGCTTTCCTGGTGTGGTGGCGCACCGGCCAGACCTACGACGTGGAGAACATCTCCTCCCGCAAGGGTGAAATCCTGTACTGGATCGCGATCCTGGTCTCGAACACCCTGGGCACCTCCAGCGGTGACTGGCTGTCCGATGACACCGGTCTGGGGTTCCGCAACGCATTCTTCGTCATCGCCGGGATCATGGTGTTGATCGTGGCCGCGCATTACCTGACCGACATCAACAGCATGGTGTTGTTCTGGCTGGCGTTCATCCTGACCCGCCCATTAGGGGCGGCCGGGGGTGACTCGTTGACTAAACCGGTGGACGAGGGCGGCCTCGGCTGGGGCACATTGGGGGGGTCGGTGGCGCTGCTGGCCCTGCTGATCGGTTTGATCATCTATCAAACCATCCAGGTCCGTCGCCAGCCGCTGGAACTGCTCTAAACGTTTTTTCGCGGTCAAAATCCACCAGGTTCCAATGGACACCTGAAAGTTCGCTGGGAATACCGGTGCGAACTGAAAGTACGCTGGGAGTACCGCCCGTTGGGCGATGTCCGGAGTACCGTGGTAATCGAGGGAATGCACCCAGGCGTTACCTCACCGAGGAGGGATGGGAACAATGGAAATACTATCTTTCGGTCATGGTAGGGATCGCGACGACGACGACTGCCGGCGGCGGCGCGACCGCGACGACTGCGACTGGCGCGAGGGCCGTCGCGGGAGGTGTGGGAGGTAGCAGTGGGTCACTGAGACCGGGGGCTCCCCGTCGCGCGCCCCGCGAACGGGGAGTCCCCACCAGTGCGGGCCGGCAGTTCGAGAGTCACCGCGGCGCCGCCGCCGGGTCCGAGACCTGGCCGGTCAACGCCTGCTGCCGCTGGGCGGCGTCGAGCAACGGTTGGATACCGGCTGCGGGTGAGGAGATCAGCAGCCTGCCGTCGAGCGTGCGGATCTGCACGATCTGCGCAGTCGGGCCGAGCTGCGGCAGCACCCCCTCGGTGTCCAGCTCGTCAGCCACGGCGCGTACCCGGGCTCGCAGGCCGAGTCCACTGAGGCGTCCAGACTCACCCGAAGCTGCAGCACGAACCCTAACGCGGTGGCGCAGGAGCAGCTCCAGCAGCGCGAACTCCTTGGTCGAGAGCTCCAGCTCCACCTGCCCGCGCCAAGCCTGGCGCGTTGCCGGATCCAGCCGCAGATCGGCGGCGTGCAGCTCGCTGGGCCGCTCCACCGCACCGCGGCGGATCAGCGCCCGGATCCGGGCCGACAGCTCGGCGAAGCTGAACGGCTTGGTGAGATAGTCGTCCGCGCCGGCGTCCAGTCCCCGCACCCGGTCCTCGACGGCATCGCGGGCCGTGAGCATCAGCACCGGCATCCACCGCCCCGCCTCACGCAGCCGCCGGCACACTCCTACCCCGTCCAACCCGGGCAACATCACATCCAGCACCACCGCGTCGTAGCTGAACTCGTTGGCCTGCCACACCGCGTCAGTTCCGGTTCCTACCACGTCGACGGCGTAGCCGTCCTCCTCCAGTCCCCGCTTGAGCAGCGCGGCCATCCGCAGCTCGTCCTCAACGATCAATACCCGCACACCATCACCCTATGTAGGCTCGATGAGAACACGATGGGAGAGGGAGTGGCTACATCTGACGGTAGAGGTCGGATCGGTGCGCCACTCGGACGATGACTACAGTGGACTCGTTCTCGTCGATCCACAGCAAGACCCGGTAATCGCCCCGCCGAGCGCTCCTCAAGTCCTGAAGCTGACCGGTGAGCGGCTTGCTCAGCTGCGCGGGATTAACCGGCAGGACGACGGTAATGAATTCGACGATCGCCAACGCCACCCGCTCTGGCAGCCGGTGCAGCTGCCGTCGCGCCGCGCCACTGATCTCGACTCGATACGGGGTTGTCACCCGGGCAGGCCGAACTCCGCTCGCAGGGCGTCAGCACCGATCGTCTCGCCTGCCTCGACATCGTGTCGGACCGCCTCGACATCCTCCCGGGTGCCCGGCTGCGACAACCAGAACAGCGTCTCGTGCAATGATTCAAGATCCTCAGCAGCCATGAGAACGGCCGCCGGGCGACCATGCCGGGTGATCGTGACGATCTCGTGAGTTTTCTGGGCTTGGTCGACCATGGCGGACAACTTGTCCTTGGCTTCGCTCAGCGGCACGGTGCTCATGACCTCATACTAGCCTAACTATTAGCCTCTTGCTCGGGCAGTCAGACTCAGCGGGGGCGGCGGAAGCGCTCGGCTAGTTCCGGGTGGTCTTCCCACCACAGCCGGGGCTGGGTTTGCGATGGGCCGGTTTCCGGGCTAATTGCTGGGCTAGTTTTTGGGGGTCCAAGTGAGGCATCGAGAGCGTCGAGGGTGTCGAGTTCGGCGTCGATGGCCACGGCGTCGCGCTGGTCCTCGCGCATCATCCGGGTCACCACCGCGGCGAGGAACGGCAGCCCGGCCAGGTCACCACCGATCCACAGCACCCCGGCGCCGATGATCTGATCCATCCGCAGGTCCGGCCCCCACGCCCGGTGCAGCTCCAGGTAGTAACGCGGGGCGATCAGCGGGCCCAGCCACAGGGTCAAGCCCAACACCCCATCAAAGATCACTTCTGCGACGCTGATCGCCATCGTCAGCAGGTAGGGATCGGTGCGCGGGGTGGGGTCGATCCGAAACCGACTCCAGAAGTAGAGGAACCCGGCGGCGACCAGGCCAGCGTCGACGGCCGCGCCGACGACCGCTGATCGCAGGCTCGTCTCATACAGCGGGGTCAGGTACAGCACGAACAGCGGAGCGATCAGCGCGATGGTCACCACCGCCGGGAAGGTCAGGACGCGGGCGGCGCCGCTGTGCAGGACCCGGCCGGCTGCCCGGGCGGCCGGTTCCGGGAGCACGTCGCGGAGCAGGGTCAGCGGCGCCGCCAGGGCCAGGAACATCGGCGTGATCATGAGCAGCACGATGTTGCGTACCGCGCGATCCCAGAACAGGGTGTTCGCATAGACGCCGACGAAGGTCACCGTCACCAGCAGGATCGACGCCAACCCGAGCGCAAACCACCACGGCCGCCCGGTCGGCCAGACCACACCCGCCCGGCACAGCCGGCGGACTCCCAGCCAGTAAGCCACCCCCAGAACGGCGACCACCACCAGCGCGCCCGGGCTCAAGGTCCACGCGGTGAACAGTCGTTCCCACGTCAAGGGCGGCGGACCCGGAGAAACCACCGTCATGTCCATACCCACACCGCCAGGCTATGCGACACACGCTGGAAGCTGGCGCCGGAGATGCTGAACCGGGCCGGGTTGTCCCGCCTCGCCAGACCCCGGCCATTCGGTACTACAGGTCAGCACCGGCACCGGGCGGAACGTAGCGACCATGACCACCATCCGGTCTGGTGAGTCGATGATGGGTGCAACGAGTTCGGGGCGAAGTCCCCAGCCTTCGGCGATGAGGGCCGTGCTGTCATCCTGGCTCTTCGTCTTCCTGTCTGCTCCCTGGCCGGTTCTGCGGCCTTCTTAACTGAGCGGCATTGCAGTCGAGGATAGGTGAGAGAAGTCGGCATCCTTATCGATCCAGCCGACCGAACCAACCAACCGCCAACCGGCAGCGGCAGGCGCGCGATCTCCATGCCCACCGCGCCAGGCTATTTGACGCACTGGACCCCGGCGCCGGAAATGCTGTCGGGGTCCGCAGCACTGGGCTGCCCAGCGCTCGGCGCCGCCGCCGTCGCGGGTCTCGACGTTGAGTCGCCGGCCCCGGCGGAGTTGGTGGTACCCAGGCTGGCAGGCAGCGTGAAGTCGGCACCCAGGACCACCCGGAGATGCCCATTCGATACCGTCGAGTCACGCGCGGTGGGTAGCTCACCGAGCATTGTGGCCAGGGTTTTAGCCGCCCCGGCGGCGCCGGAATCGGGATAGTAGATCGTCGTGGTGCTCCGGTGATGGCGGGCGGTGCTGGTGACACCCGGGGTAAAGCCGGTGGGGGTCAGGGCGTGTTCCAGCGACGCCGCCAAGCCGTTGCGACTGGTGGCGTTGATCACGTCCACGACGCCGGATTGGCTGCCCGACACCGGGGCGGGTGCGGCGGCGACCGGCGTGGGGATGGGGCCACCGATCAGGTTGTGCACCAACGCTTGGACCGCGGGCACGTCGACGATGTTGACGTCCTCACCGGCGGGGTCGGTGCCGAAACGGACGATCGGCAGGGTCGTGAAGCTGATGTTCCCACCGGTGAGCGCGGAGGCCTGCTCGGCGAAGGACAGCAGCTCGAAACCGGTGTCAGCGGCGATGTTCTGCTTGGCCACATTGATCAATCCGCGTAGTCGCGCCGGGTTGAGGAACGTTCCGGCCTGCTTGAGTTGATAGACCAGCGAGGCGATGAATGCCTGTTGGCGGCGTTCCCGGTCCAGATCGCTGAAGTTCAGCTGGGTGTGCACCGAATCGCGGCGTTGGCGCACGAAAGCCACCGCCTGAGCCGCGTTGATCTGCTGGTAGCCGCGGTGGAAGTCGGCACCGGAGTAGCTGTCTCGGGTGTCCTCCTTCAGACACACCGTGATCGGCTCCACCACCTGGGCGAGCTGGTAGAAGGCGACCATGGTCACCTCCACGAAGTGGTCGATCGGCACGCCCCCCAAGAACTGGGCGACCGTGTCGACCTGCTCCTGGCGACCAGCGTCGCGACTTCGCTGTTCCAAGATGGCCTGGTCGCTCACGCCGGCGGCCATCAGCCTTCTATGTTCCTGGTCGAAGGCAAAGCCGTAGGCTTGCTTGATCTTGCCCTTCGCAACGCCGTCCGGGCTACCCGGGAGGCTGACGTAGTCGTCACGCGGGATGGAGATGGCGGTGGCTTTGGAACCATTTCCGGGCAGGTGCACCAGCATCAAAACGTTGGCGTTGTAACCGCCGACCTGCTCGTCACCCGCGTGCAATGCCTGGTAGATCTCTGATGGAAGCGGCTTGCCGTTCCCGTCGAGCCGGCTGTCCAATCCCATGATCAGTATGTTGGTATCGCCGCCGGCTGATTTCGGGGCATCGCCCCGGATGGCGTCGGACCTACCGATCCCGGTCAGCAGAGTCTCGTACTGGCTCCAGCCATACCCGGTGACGCTGAACACGAGCAACGACACCAGCGCGATAACCCACCGCGTGATCGACCCCCACCGGCGGTCGGTGCGGCGCGCCGGGCGATGTCCGGATCGCCGACCGTTCCCACCCCGGTGCCCGTTGGAACCGACCCGGGTCCGCGGTCGCCCGGACGGCGCCGTGGCCCGCGGCCGGTCACTACGCGAGGTGCGCCCTGCCTGACCGGCCCGATCCGGCGGGACCACTCGACGGCGCGGGACGTCAGACCGCGGCGGGGCAGGCGCGTGACGCCGACGATCACCGCGGGCATCCCCGCTGGGACCCCAGCGCCCGTCCCCGCCAGCCACACCACTCCCTGCGCCTGGGTTGACCCCGTCCGACAGTTGTCCTCGACGGTAGACGCGCCGACCCCAAGACTAGTTGCGCTATGTCACCCGGACGCGCCGGGCTTACTTGCTGCTGAGGCTGGCGACCAGGTTGATCGTCGTCGCCAGGATGCCTGTGCCAAACAAATAGGACAGCAGAGCGTGGTGCAGCGCGGTGCGCCGGATCACCCTGCTGCGCAGCGGGGTATCGGAGACCTGGAACGTCATGCCGATGGTGAAGGCGAGATAGGCGAAGTCGGTGTAGGTGGGCGGGTCGGGCTGGTTGAAGTCGATCCCGCCGTCGGCCCCGGCGTAGTAGAGCTGCGCGTAGCGCAGCGTGAAGACGGTGTGCACAAGGCCCCAGGACAGTACGACCGAAACGAGCCCGAGCCCGACCCGGAGCAGTTCCTGGATGCCGTGTTGCTGTCCGGCTCGGACCAGCACGAACCCGACCGCCACCAGGCTGGCGACGGCCGCGCTGAGCAGCAGCAGATCAGTGACAGTGCGGTCGGGATCGGTGATGGTGGCGCGTTGGGCGGTGTCCCGCGCGTCGCGGTTGCGGATCGTGGACCACAACCACGTGATGTAGATCAGTGCGGCGAGGTCCCAGCCGACCAGCAACCCCAGCGCCACGGAGGTCGCCATGCTGGCTGGCACCGCCACGGCCGCCCCGACCAGAATTGAGACGGCCACCTCAGTGCCGGCCGACACCCCGCGGCGGGCGGGCGGCGTGGCGGGACCGCCGGGTCGGGTGGTCACACTCGGGCCGGGGGTGAGGTGCGTTCCAGCGCTTGCCAGCCGGTGTCATGGGCGCGTTCGGCGGCTTCGGCGCGACCGCCGCCGCGCAGGCCGAAGAGGCGTTTGGCGAACAGCAGGTAAGCGACCACGGCGAGGTTGATGACCAGAGTGATGATCTTGGTGATGGTGATCCGGCCGGTGAGTTCGTAGACCTCGGGGATCAACAGCAGCGTGGTCGCGATGAAGGTGAGGTACTCAGCCCACCGGTACGCGAACCACAGGCCCACGGCTTCGACGCCCTCGAGCAGTGCGTAGCCGGCCAGCGCCAATCCGACGAATAACAGGGTGGAGGGCTTCGCGGCGAAGGCCCGTCGCAGTTCCTGCAGGATGCCCCCGCCGGCCTGGCCGTTCGGGCCGCCGACGCCGCCCTGCACCGCGTCCAGGACCCGGTAGAACGTGTGGCTCAGGGCCACCCGGTTGGCTGCGAAGAGGAACACCGCAAGCGCGAGGACGCCGAGCACGATGAAATGCACCAGCCGGTCCACGGCGATCAGCCGCAGCACGTAGCGATCCCGCAAGGGTCGTCCCCGCAGCGGCAGGTCGATCTCGGAGCGCTCGGGTAGGTGCTCGCGAGTCGGCGCCGCCGGTGGCGCCATCGGAACCCACGCGTCACATCGGACGCAGCGATACCAGCGAAGCCCATCGCCGGGTTCGCGCACGAGGAGGTCGTCGATAGGTCGGATCGTGGCGACGTCGGTGCCCAGGAGCTCATGGCCGCGTAGCCCGCAGCCGATGAGCTCGTAGTGAAACTTCGGCCGCAACCGCTTGCCTCGCTGCGTCCCCGGCGGAGCCGAGCCGCGCCCTGCCTGGTGCTCCTCCATCTGTCGAGCCTAGCGAGTGGCATATCCAACGCAGGTCGCGTAATCCCGCAACGCGGGCCAGTCGTGCCCGCCGTGGATGTCGCCTGCGACATGGCCGGCGAACTGGCAGCCGCAGGCTTGGATGTCCGGGACGTTGTACCGGGCAGCGGTGAGGTCTGGCGCCGCCTCGAAGTCGAGAACCTCGGCGAGGTTGTTGGCGCCGGCGTCGCGCACGGTGAGCGGTTCGAGACCGAATCGCCACTCGATCATCTTGAGGATGGAGGTGTGGTCGTAGATGCCATGCGCGACGGTCCGCCGACGTGCTAGCGGCGAGATGACCAGGCAGGGCACCCGGAATCCACGCAGCCCGGTACCGAGGTCGGGTCGCGGGTCGGGCGCGGTGGTCGGCGGCACATGGTCGAAAAACCCGCCCCATTCGTCATAGTTGATGACCAGTACGGTGCGCTCCCAGTTCGGGCCGGAAACGACTGCATCGTAGACAGTGTTAAGAAAATGTTGGCCGACGCGGATGTCAGCCAACGGGTGATCGTCACCGGATGTGCCGACGGTGCCGTCGCCGAGAAACCGCGGGTCGACGAACGACACTGCGGGCAAGGCCGTCGGGGCCTTCGCGTCAAGGAGGAACTGGGCGAACGGCTGCGTGATGTCTCGGTATTTCGAGCCCCACAAGGCCGTGATCGGCGCGTCGCAGAAATAGTATTTCGCGGGAATGCCACGTTCGGCGAGCCGGTCCCAGATCGTGGGGACAGTGGTCGCCTCCATAAGGTTGGTGATCCGGTCGGTTTGCGCGGCGTGCTGGAACAGGCGGTTCGGAAAGGTCGGTCCCATCACCGCCGCGAAGTACCGATCGCAGGTGGTCCAGTCGCGTGCGGCGCGGCTGAAGAAATCCAGATCTGTGGCTGTGTAGTAGCCGATCGCGAACTCGTCGTTGCGGCCCGAGCGCAGGAAACCGTCGCAGGCGCCACCGTTGTACTGGACGCGGCCGCCTCCGTATGAATGGTCCGGGTCAGGATGCCCGCAGCCGGTGAAGGTGTCCAGGTGATACGTGGCGTGGTGCTTACCGTTGTTATTGACGTAGCTCAGGCCGTCCTGTTTGCCGTCTGCGCCGGGCAGCCACCCCAGGTAGTGGTCGAAGGAACGGTTCTCCATCATCACCACGACGATATGATCGATCCCGGGCCGTTCAGGCGGCGGCAGTGCGGCGGGTGATTTCGTTGCCGCGGCACAGCCTGCACCGACGGCGCTGAAGCCGAGCGTGCCCGCAACCGTGACAGCGGCGCCGGAGATGAACTGACGTCGGTTCAGCTCCATGTCGGCCGCTCACCTCACTGCGGTCAGCGCCGGTAGAGCATGAGGTGCCACGCGTCCACCGTAACGACCGTTCAGAACCAGGTGCTGCACCAAGGCGTGATCGGGGAACGGAACATGACATCGGCACGTGCTACAGCGCTGGTCGAGTGTTCGTCGATCAGACCCGCGGCTGCGAGGGTCCGCACGCCGTAGCCACCCAGGTAGGCGGAGCCGAGCGCCGCGGTAGTCAGGGTGAGATCGGGCGAGGCGGTTGTCCGCGCACAACTGGCGCCGTCGGGCCCGCCGTCGAGTACGAAGCGACCGCCCGCCAAGCCAGCGGCGTCTACTACTTCGAGGACGACCTGCCCGGAGACCAGATATGACCGGGCTGAGAGCATCCTGGCAACATCGAGTGGCCGAACCCACAGAAAGTCGGCCCGGCCGCTGGGCTGCGCGTGCCGGGCATCAGCCAACAGCAGGGGCAACAGCTCGTCGCCCGCGCGGTCCTCCACCCGGACGCTGGCCGTCATGTCCAGGTTGAGCAGGTGATGCCACAACAGCGACTCCGCGGCGGGATCGCACGTCACGAAGAGCCGAACGGTGACCTGGCCTCTGGGTTGGTGAAACTCCCACTTCGCCTCGTACTCGTACAGAGCCACGCCGGTAGCCAATCCAGACGGATCGCGGGCGACGACGTAAAAGGCGGGCTTGGGCGCAGGCCAGCTCGGGTACCGCAAGATCCCGAAATCGACATCCCAGAAACGTTCAGACCGGGTAATCTCCCCGGGACGGCTCAACCGATGCCGCTCATAGACCTCCGGGGCGAGCGCGCGGGCGACGTTCCGGTCGACGTACTCAACCGTCCCAAGTGGACGGTGCCGAACTTGGGCCGCCAGCGCGTCCACCGTCCACGTCTGATGTTCAGTCGAGGCGCCGTACCCAAACCGTCCATAGATTCCCCACTCAGCGGGGATCAAGATGCTCACGTGCTCGCCCCGCTGCACGGACGCGGCCAGCTCCGCCGCCACCAGCCGGGTAGCCAGACCGCGTCGACGGTGCGTTGAGGTAGTGGTGACCGCGGTCACAGCCGACGCCTCCAACGCACCACCACCCGGCACCGTCAGCTGGCAGCGGAAACTGCGCAGCGTTGCCACCACCGTGGCTCCGTCGAAACCACCCCAAGTCCGGTCGAGAACCAGGCCGGGTCGGCATGCCTCGGCATCCACGTCCCCCACCGGATTGAGGAACCCGGTGTTTAACCCCGAGCACCACGCCGCCACCTCGCCGTCGGTGATGGTGCGCACGTCGATCTCCATGGGGCGAGCCTTGCACCGAAGGCAGCCTCCCCGCGCCCGGTTTTGGAGCCGCCTTCAGCTGAAACCGGCCACAGCGCGCGGTTGGTAGCCCTTCTCCAGTGACTCGACCTCCGAGTCGTCGAGGTACAAATCGACGGCGGCGACGGCGTCTTCCAGGTGGTGGACTTTGGTCGCCCCCACGATGGGCGCGTCAACCCCGGGTTTACCCAGTAGCCAGGCCAGCGCAACCCGGGCGGGCGCGATGCCCCGCTCGGCGGCCACTCCGAGTACCGCCTCGACGATGGACCGGCCCTCTTCGCCGTAGAGGGAGCGGCCGAACTCGTCGGTCTCTGAGCGTGCGGTCTGTTGCGACCAGGGCCGGGTCAGCCGGCCGCGCGCCAGTGGGCTCCACGGGATGGCCCCGACGCCCTGGTCGACGCACAACGGGAGCATCTCGCGCTCCTCCTCCCGGTAGAGCAGGTTGTAGTGGTTTTGCATGCTCACAAAGCGGGTCCAGCCGTTGGACTCGGCGAGGCACAGGGCCTGGGCGAACTGCCAGGAGTACATCGACGACGCGCCGATGTAGCGAGCCTTGCCGGCCTTGACGACGTCATGGAGGGCTTCGAGCGTCTCCTCGATCGGCGTGTCGTAGTCCCATCGGTGGATCTGGTAGAGATCGACATAGTCGGTGCCGAGTCGAGCCAGGCTGCTGTCGATCTCGGCGAGAATGGCCTTGCGGGACAGGCCCTGGCCGTTGGGCCCAGGACGCATCCGCCCGTGGACCTTGGTGGCGATGACGACCTCGTCCCGGGAGACCATCGACAGCAGGGTCTGGCCGGTGATCTCCTCGCTGCTCCCTGCCGAGTAGACGTTGGCCGTGTCGAAGAAGTTGATGCCAGCGTCCAGCGCTTGGCGGAAGAACGGCTCGGCCGCCTCCTTTCCGAGCGACCAGGGGTGACCGCCACGGCCGGGCTCGCCGTAGCTCATGCACCCGAGGCAGATGCGCGAGACCTGCAGGCCGGTGGTGCCGAGACAGACGTAGTCCATGGCTCACCTTTACCACAGGCTGCGTTCCGCAGCCCTTCAGACCGGAATCCGTCGGTAACGGCTCGATGGGTCTGCTGATGACGATAGCTGCTTCAGCGACCTTGGCCCTACGGCCTCGGGAAATCACGGTGGAACTGTCGGTTCGCCGCCCACCACTGCTCAAATGGCTCCGCCTTGGACCACACCATGTCCGCGATGCGTCGGTAAGCCGTGACGCTTGCGGGTGAGGTGTCGGCCTCGGCGCCTAGCGGCTCACCTCTCTCGGTGTAGTACATACGAATCAACTGCACGTCATCGGCAAGATAGAAGTCTCCAGCTGCAGCATCGACTAGACGTCGCAGCTCGGGCCGATCCGCGCTGAGCTCCAGGATACGAATTTCCTCCCACGGGTTACCCGCGTAGCTCCATTCACATTCGAACCGCAGATAATCGGACAGCGGGAGATCGACGGCATGAACCCGCCGTCGACGTAGGCCACGAGCGACCTCATCGGCCAGTCGGCTGAGCCATTGCTGGCGTCGCTCTGGAGTCGGACCGGATTCCCCCGCGAGATAGCGAGCGAAGTCCGACCCTTCGGAAGGGACCCCGTAAGCTGGCAGAGTCTCTAGTCGGAACAATGTCTTTGTGAAGTGAGCATCTATGTAGCCTCGTAGCTCATTAGCGTCCATCATTGCGGGCCATAACCACGAAGCACGACTGCACTCTTTTTGCCCAATCCCATCACGTTCACGCCACAGCGTGAGAGATCAGGTAATCAGCGAGACTCACCGAATACCTCAGCGCGACCTCTCGTTGCCGTTCGACCTCCGACACGGCACCCTGTTCCACGGCCTCGATGCCGAGCAGATTTCCGCTGGGGTCGAATCGCAGCAACACTCCGGACGCCCCCGGAGTGCCGGCGTCGAACAGCCACGAGTCGGGTCCAAGCTCAGCGAGCTCGGGACGGTTGTCCAGGCTCGCGAGTCGAATCTCTTCGCCGACCGCCTGTGACTCCACGTACCCGATCAGCTGGTAGCACAGGTAGTCCGACAGCGGCTCCCGAATCAAGTGCACCCGCGACCATTGCTTGCCTACCGCTGTGGTCAGCGCGATCCGGCGCAGCCACGGAGAGGTACGGACGCTGCGCTCTGGACGTGGCAGGCCCTCGCGGAAGGCGCGCAGTCGCTCGTCTTCTTCGGACACGGCGTAAGTCTGGTGCGTCTCAAGGTGGAACGCAGAGATCTGGAACGTGTCGAAGAGAGCGTCGAACTCTTCGAAAGTCATGTCCACCAGCACCCTCCGCTATCCAGCGCCCGGTACTTGTCGGCAACACGTCGTAGCTCGGTGCGAGCCTCGTCTCCGAAAAGGGCGTGACGTTCAAGCGACGTTAACATCGCCACGTAACGGGCGACGTCCGCCGGATCGTTGTAGTAGGCAGCCCCTCCGACAACTCCGACCACCACGGTGTGTTCGTCGTACAGATCGAACCCGCACGGCGGGAAAACCTCGGCCTCAATGCCCCACGGGATCACACCGATGCGGACGTGAGATGGTCTGCTCACCTCGGCGATGTGCTCAACCTGTCGCGCCATCACCTCTGGGCCACCCACACGCCAACCGAGCGCGCCCGTAGTGAGTATGAACGTGAACTGACGGCCGGGTTCATCGAGAATTTGAGCCCGCAGCAGCCGCTCAGCGACACGGGCGTGAGCGGCCGCCTCAGAAAGAGCGCCGGAGGCGAAGATGGCGCGGATGTACTCCTCGGTTTGGAGCAGGCCGGGAATCACGATCGGGTGGAACACCGAGATGTAAGTCGATCGCGCCTCATTACGGTGCACTCGTTGCTCGTGCGCTGCGGCGGAGCGACTGACAGACACCCGCGCTGGCGCCGACGCCCGGTGTTGCTCGTGGAGGTCGCGTGCCATCGCCACGAGCTGACGCCGAACCGCAGTGGGAGCACCCAACGCACGGGCGTAATGGTCGGCGTCCTCAGGAGTAGGAATGAGCCGACCTGCCTCCATACGAGAGACCTTGGCCTGGGAGAAGCCTGCTCGGCGTCCCGCTTCGATACCTGAAGTCACTCCAGCATCGTCACGGATTTTCCGTAGCAGCTTGGCTATCTCGCCGTGCGCAATCGGTCGGGACCTCCCTCGCGGCACGCGATCATGCCACCCGGGTATCGCGGTGGTAGCCCGGGTGGGCGTCCCACCAGATCGCGAAGTCGGTCGCCTGGCTCCACAGCAACTCGGCAAGTGCCAGCAACGGCGCGGCGCTGTAGGGATCGCTCAGGACCTCCGCACCGACAAACTTACATGTCTCGTCGTAATGGGAACGGATGACATGCTCCCCGTCGAGCACAAAAAAGTCACCGACCTGAGCGAGCGCCGAAGTCAATTCTGCGATGCGGACTTGCTCGCCAGCCGCGGTGTTCGGCACATAGCCCCACTCGCACTCGTAGCGGACGTAGTCCGGCAGCGGGTGCGTGACGGCGTGAATACGGCGCCAGGCCCGGCCTGCGGCGACATCCGCCCGAATCCGGTCCAGCCATGGCTGCTTGGCTTCAGCGCTAGGTGCGGGCTCATCTCGTAGGTACCGGCCGAAGTCGTCATCGTCGGAGACTGCGTTGTACAACGGCAACGTCTCCAGCCGGAAGAGGTCCCGGGTGTGGTGCTTCGCCACGAACTCGCCGAGTTGGTCAAGAGTGAGGACCTCGCGAAGCTCCGGAAGCAACTCGGCCTCCACGATCACCACGCCTTCGTGGTCAGGCAGGGGCCCAGCTTGTCGAGGCGCTTGTCGTCTTGCATCCGCGGCGATGGGTTGGTCGATCTCCTCTGGACCGTTCATGCCTGGTCTCCCTAAGACATCAAAGATCGTGGTAGACGATCCAATGTCTTGTACTCATCAGCGATACGGCGCAGCTCAGCGCGGGCATCTTCGCCGAACACCGCCATGGATTCCAGTTCGTTGAAAAGGTCTTCGTAAGTGGCTATGTCACCTGGGTCGTCGACCAAGGCGGTCGCTGTCTTAGTGCCGATTTGCACGGCGCGTCCGTCGAAGATGTGGAAGCCGTGCGGCGCTAAGACCGTCGTTGGTGTACGTCGACGGATCAGCCCAATTCGCACATTCGGTAACTGACTCACGTCGGCTACATAGTTGATCTGCTCAGCCATCAGCGCGGGGTCGCGGACGCACCAGTCCAGTGCGCCTTCTGTTTGGATCAGCACCCACTGTCGACGCGTGTCCGCCAGATCCTTTTGTCTGGCGAGCCGAGCAGCCACGCCGTCTGCGACCTGCTGGGCCGTACGGCCCCGGGAGCCAAACACTACCTGCGCATAGGCGGATGTCTGTAATATCCCCAGGATGATGTTCGGCTGGTAGGCGCGGATCAGGACCGACGACAGTTCGATCTTACCTAGGCGTTCCTGGAAATGGTTGATTCCACGCTGCATGATGATCCGCGAGTCCAGGTGCTCCGGCCTGATCGCGGTTGCCAACTCGACTAACCGAGCTATCATGTCCGGATCGGCGCCATACATCCGAGCAAGCGCGTCGACAATGTCCGGCTCTGGCACCGCCTTGCCCTTTTCGATCCGAGACAGCCCGGGCTGGCTAATGCCCACAGCGGTGGCCGCTGGGATCTGCTTCATCCCGGCGGCAATCCGCAAGGTCCTCAGCGACCGTGACAATTCGTCGCGACCGCCTTCCCGCTGCGAGGTCGTCACTGTCAAACTAGCCAACGATCACGGTGAAACTGTTGGTTCGATGCCCACCACTGCTCAAATGGCTCCGCCTGAGACCACACCATGTCTGCGATGCGTCGGTAAGCCGCGACGCTCGCGGGCGATGTGTCGGCCTCGGCGGCTAACGGCTCACCGACTTCGGTGTAGTACATACGAATCAAGTGAACGTCGTCGGCAAGGTAGAAGTCCCCAGCTGCGTCATCGACTAGCCGCCGCAGCTCAGGCCGATCCGCGCTGAATTCCAGGATACGGATTTCTTCCCACGGGTTTCCCGCGTAGCTCCATTCGCACTCGAAGCGCAGATAGTCGGACAGCGGGAGATCGACGGCATGGACCCGCCGTCGGCGTAGGCCTCGAGCCACCTCATCGGCCAGTCGACTGAGCCATTGCTGGCGTCGCTCTGGAGTTGGGCCGCGTTCCCCTGCGAGATAGCGAGCGAAATCCGACCCTTCAGCAGGGACCCCATAAGCAGGCAATGTCTCTAGCCGGAACAATGTTTTTGTGAAGTGACCATCTAGGTAGGCTCGTAGTTCCTTGGCGTCCATCAGCGCGATCACATCTCGGGAAGTTCGACGATGACCTCCCCTGGTCCGACGTTGGGGATCACGCCGAGGACGTCCAGATCTGACGTTGGTTTGGCAACCAGGTAGCGGGTGCCAGGCCGCTCCTTGATCCGGTACTCGCCCGGACACCAGTCGTCGTCTCCGCAAGCCGCGCTCCACAGGGTCGTGACCGTGAGTGCCATGGGTGTCCCTTCGCCGTCGCTGGTTGTCGCGCCAAGTGTCACCGCAGCGTGGTAGGTAGTCAATGGCTCTTGTAATATTCTATGGTGTGTTGCATAGTCACCGTGGTAGCCAGCAGTCGCCGACTCGGTTCCATCATCAGGACCGCGATGGACGACCAGCAACGGAGTGCCGGGTGAGGCCTGACGCTCAACAACCAATCGGCGGCAGCCGGACCGCAGGACATAAAGCATGTCGCATGAGCACCGTGACCCCATCACGAGCGAGGAGGTGAGCAGATGTGCCGGTAGGCAGACATCGTTCCCGGCGGCGAGGACGTGCGGTGGCCGCCGCCGGGGTCCCGGCCGAGAGACCCCGTGTCATCGCGATGACCGATGCTCGCACCTATCGCGCCCACCTCGTGACCGACGCGGCCGCCGCCGCTGGTCGCGCGGACATGGGGTGGTATCGCGCGATGTGCGGCGTAGTGGTGCTCGCCGCGAGCATGACCACCCCGGAAACCAGTTTTTGCGGCGCCTGCGCTCGTAGGTACGGCGGTCAAGATATGGCTCACAGCGTGAGCGGGAATGGTGCTCGATGACGGCTGATGGTCCAGATGTGGCGGCTGCAAAGCTACTCCTCGACATTCTCAAGCTGCGTGGCTTTCAGTTCCGTCGAGTCGCCCCGGGCGAGGACGGGCCAGTGGTGGGGAATCGAGTGACCGGTGACTGGGTTGACCTTATCCATATCGAGGGATTCAGCCGCGATTGCTTCGCGTGGCGTAAGCGAACATCGTCGCTGATTGTTCCCGGCGATGGGTTAGTAGAGCATCGGGCAAACGGCGATGTACTGACCGTGCTCAACGAAGTGCTGAGCTGGGAGACGGATCGTGATTCATATGCTGTTCAGTCGTGATCCAATGAATATCCGGTGAGCGTCTGCGGCGGCGGGTCAAAGAAGCGAGCAAGAAAGCGAGGACCCGGTGTGGCCCGTAACAGCGGTGGCGAAGGGAAGCATGAGAACGAAGAGGAGAAGCGGCGCGACAGCAACGGCCAATGGGATAAGGATAGCGGGATTCCACCGGAGTCCGACTCCGGCAAGCACGGCAGCGACGACGACAGGTGAGCGAGCACGCGTCGTTGCGGCGACGGCTCATGGACGAGTTGGCCGCCAGTGGTGACCTCACC
>JAICSB010000103.1 GCA_025937115.1 Pseudonocardiaceae bacterium
CCACCTGACCACGTTGTTCCCGCCGGTCCGTCCGCAGGGCCACCTTGAGGTCCGCTACCTCGACACCCAGCCAACGGGGCAGTGGCTGGTGCCGGTGGCGGTCATCGCCGCCCTCCTTTCCGATCCTGCGGTCACCGCGGCAGCCCGGGATGCCTGCGCGCCCACCGTCGGGCGGTGGTTACCGGCTGCCCGCCGTGGCCTGCGTGACGACACGCTGGCCACGGCGGCAATCGCGGTATTCGAGTTGGCCTGCCAGGCCCTGCCCGCGCTGGACGCGCCAGCCGAGGTGCAGCTGCTCGTGGAAGAGATCACCGAGCACCGGGTCAGGCGCGGTCGCTGCCCAGCAGACGATCCCGCCAGTGCCATGGCCGGCTCGACCCGACTCCACGAAGGGCATCCGCTGTGACCATGCCGACCACTGAGCGGGGCAGCGCAGCCCTGCGCGACCATCTCGCCGCTGAGCTCGCGCGCACCCGGGCCCGCAGCGCCGCGCTGACCGACGCGATCGATGACGGCGAGTTGGTCTGCCAACACTCCCGCATCATGTCCCCGCTGATCTGGGACTTCGCTCACATCGGCAACCAGGAGGAACTCTGGTTGGTTCGCGACGTGGGTGGCCGCGACCCGGTCCGGGCCGACATCGACCAGCTTTACGACGCGTTCAAGCACCCCCGGCCCAACCGCCCCGCGCTGCCGTTGCTCGACCCCACCCAGACCCGACGGTACCTCAGCGAGGTCCGCTGCAAGGTGCTCGACGTTCTGGACCGCGCTCCGCTGGAGGGGCGCAGGCTGGTGGAGCACGGGTTCGCGTTCGGGATGATCGTCCAGCACGAACAGCAGCACGACGAGACGATGCTGGCTACTCACCAGCTTCGGACCGGCCCGGCTGCCTTGCAGGCCCCCCCACCCCAGCCGCAGCGCTCCCGGAACCTTCCCGGCGAGGTGCTGGTGCCCGCCGGCGAGTTCACTATGGGCACGTCCACCGAGCCGTGGGCGCTGGACAATGAGCGTCCCGCGCACCGCGCCTATACCGGTGCGTACTGGTTGGACACCGTTCCAGTGACCAACGGGGAGTACCAGCAATTCCTGGCTGATGGTGGCTACGACGACCCGCGGTGGTGGAGTGAGCGGGGCTGGGCGCACCGGTGCGAGACGGGCCTGGTCGGCCCGCAGTTCTGGTACCTCGACGGCGGGTCGTGGTGGCGCAACCGGTTCGGCGTCATCGCACCGGTTGTGCCCGACGAGCCCGTCGTGCACGTCTGCTTCTTCGAGGCCCAGGCCTACGCGGCATGGGCCGGCAAGCGCCTGCCCACCGAAGTGGAGTGGGAGAAGGCCGCCCGGTTCGATCCGGCCACTGGCCGATCCCGCCGCTTTCCCTGGGGTGATGAGGATCCCACTCCGGAGCACGCCAACCTGGGACAACGACACTTGCAGCCCGCCCCAGCGGGCAGTTACCCGGCTGGAGCCTCCCCGCTGGGCGTGCACCAGCTGATCGGCGACGTGTGGGAGTGGACGTCTTCGGGGTTCTCCGGATACCCGGGTTTCTCCCCGTTCCCGTACCGGGAGTACTCCGAGGTGTTCTTCGGCGGGGACTACCGGATGCTGCGCGGCGGCTCGTTCGGGACCGATGCAGCCGCCTGCCGGGGGACCTTCCGCAACTGGGATCACCCGGTGCGCCGGCAGATCTTCACCGGTTTCCGTTGCGCCCGGGACGCCGACCCGGGGGACTTGACCTGACGTGTGTCGACACCTGGCCTACCTCGGGCCGCCGCGCGACCTCGCCACGCTGCTGCTCGCCCCGCCGCACTCGCTGCTGCGGCAGAGCTACGCGCCGGTCGACATGCGTGGCGGCGGCACGATCAATGCCGACGGGTTCGGCGCAGGCTGGTACCCCGATGGCGCCATCACGCCGATCCGGTACCGGCGGGCTGTCCCGTTGTG
The DNA here is from genome assembly GCA_025937115.1 of Pseudonocardiaceae bacterium. The sequence continues at coordinate 1,942 of JAICSB010000103.1, forward strand.
GACCGACGCGACGTTCGCCGCGCTGGCCACCGAGGTGCGCAGCGGTGCGGTGCTCGCCGCGGTGCGCTCGGCCACGGTGGGAATGCCCATCGTGGACACCGCCTGCGCCCCCTTCGGCACCGGCCGCTGGCTGTTCAGCCACAACGGGCGAATCGCAGGGTGGCCGGACAGCGTGGCGACACTGGCCCGCCGCCTGCCGGTGACCGACCTGCTCACGCTCGACGCACCCACGGACTCCGCGCTGCTGTGGGCGCTGGTTCGCAGCCGGCTGGCGGCCGGTGAATCGCTGGGCTGCGCGGTAGGCACTGTTGCTGCCCAGGTGCTCGGCTGCGCCCCGAGTTCGCGGCTGAACCTGCTGATCACCGACGGCGTCACCCTCGCCGCGACCACAGTGCACCACGCGCTGGCGGTGCGAGTCGGCGACGGGGCAGTGCTGATCTGCTCCGAGCCGACCGACGATTCCTCCGACTGGGAACCGGTCGCGGACCGTCATCTGCTCACCGCGACATCGTCCGCTGTGGATGTCGTGCCGATCCCAGCTGATATGGCCCATGCCGACCCGACCGTTACCGAGGAGCCATGACCGCACCCGTGCTCGAGGTCCACCTGTCCGACTCCGATGCCGCTGACGCGCTGCATCACGATGTGCGCGTCGGGTTGTCGGCCGACCCCAAATGGTTGCCGCCCAGGTGGTTTTACGACGCCCGCGGCAGCGAGCTGTTCGAGGAGATCACCGCGTTGCCCGAGTACTACCCGACCCGCACCGAACGGGAACTGTTGCGGCGCAGTGTGCGGCAGATCGCCGCACGGGCGGCTGTGGACACCCTCGTCGAGCTCGGTTCGGGCTCCTCGGAGAAGACCCGGTTGCTCCTTGACGCATTTGCCGCGACCGGGCCGTTGCAGCGTTACGTGCCGTTGGACGTGTCGGAGTCAGCATTGCGCGCCGCGATGGCGGCAGTGGCACGGGAGTACCCGGCGCTCGCGGTGCACGGTGTGGTCGGCGACTTCACCGAGCATCTGGAGCTGCTGCCGGCCAGCCAGGGTGGACGCCGGATGGTCGCTTTCCTCGGCGGCACAATCGGCAATCTGCTGCCGGTCGAGCGGGCGGGCTTCTTCGCTGCACTGCGCGCCGCGCTGGACCCCGGTGAGCTGATGCTCCTGGGCGCCGGATTGGTCACCGACCCGGCAGTGATGGTGCCGGCCTACGACGACGCCGCCGGCGTGACCGCCGAGTTCAACCGCAACGTGTTGCGCGTACTCAACCGAGAGCTTGGGAGCGACTTCGACGTCGATGCATTTGATCACGTCGCGGCGTGGAACGCCTCCCAAGGACGGATCGAGATGCGACTGCGGGCCCGCCACGCGATGACCGTACGGTTGCCCGCCGTCAACATGACGGTGCACTACGCCGAGGGTGAGCAGATGCGCACCGAAGTCTCCACCAAGTTTCAGCGCACCGAACTCGAAGCCGAGCTAGCTGAAGCCGGCTTCGCCGACCAGATGTGCTGGACCGACTGCAACGATCGATTCGCCCTCGTCCTCGCCGAGGCGGCCTAGGTCACACCTGATCGCCATTCGGAACCGAATCGCGCTACTGAAACGCGACAGACCGCTATCCGGCTCCGAATGGCGGTCTGTCGCGCGCAGGGCACGGCAAGAGTTGAAATGATTATCAGGTTCGTTTACGCTCGGCCCATCAGGTGAGGAGCGGAGTGGGCGAAGCTGGAGTTAGGCGTCGGTTCGTCTCGCCCATCGGGGCAGCCGCGGTCGCGATCGTCGGCGTGCTGGCAGGGTGTGCGACCGGAACGTCGGCCGCACACGGGCCCACGGGTCAGTCGGACAGCCCCCCGAAAATCGCGGTGGTGGCGGCGGAGAATTTCTGGGGCAGCATCGCCACGCAGTTGGGTGGCGATCACGTCGCCGTGCGCAGCATCGTTGCGAGTCCGGACGCCGACCCGCACGATTATGAACCGACCCCGGCCGACGGGCGAGCCCTGGCGACCGCCCAGTACGTGATCGAGAACGGGGCCGGCTACGACCCGTGGGTCGCCAAGTTGATCAGTGCGAATCCGGTGCCGGCGCGGTCGGTGTTGACGGTGGGGGATTTGGTGGGAATCAAGAAGGGCGGCAACCCGCATCGCTGGTACTCCCCGGATGACGTACACCAGGTGATCGAGCGGATCGCCGCCGACTACGAAAGGATCGACCCGGCCGACGCCAACTATTTCGATCAGCGGAAGCAGGACTACGAGACCCGGGGTCTGGCTCGCTATAAGCAGCTGATCGCCGGCATCAAGATCAAGTACGGTGGAACCTCGATCGGCGCCTCGGAATCGATCGTGACCCCGTTGGCGGAAGACCTGGGATTGAAGATGGCCACCCCGGAGCCGTTCCTGGACGCGGTGAGCGAAGGCACCGATCCGACCGCGGCTGACAAGATCACGGTGGATCACCAGATCAAGACCAAGCAGATCAAGATCTTCGTGTTCAACAGCCAGAACTCGACCCCGGACGTGGCGGCTCTGGTGACTGCGGCGAAGGACCAGGGCATCCCGGTGGCAAAGGTCACTGAGACACTCGTCCCGGCCACCGCCAGCTTCCAGGACTGGCAGGTTGGCCAGCTCGAAGGCATCGAGCGGGCATTGTCGCAGGCAGCGGCCCGATGACTGCCCACTCGCTGGATTCCGACGTGGCTCGACAACCCAGCAACACCGTCGCGCCGCGGAAGGAGGATCAGCGGCCGGTCGCATCCGTGATCACCCTGCGTGATGCGGCGGTCGAGCGAGGCGGCCGGTGGCTGTGGAGTGGGCTGGATCTGACCGTTGCCGCCGGCGAGTTCGTTGCGGTGTTGGGACCCAACGGGGTCGGCAAATCCACCCTCGTCCAGGTCATTCTGGGGGCGCTACCCCTGATCGAGGGCGAGGTGCGGGTGCTGGGCGGCGCTGCTGGACGAGCCAACGAGCGGATTGGATACCTGCCCCAACGCCGCAGCTTCGACCCATCCCTGCGGGTGCGCGGCCGCGACATCGTGCGGCTGGGCTTGGACGGGCATCGGTGGGGCTTCCCACTACCGGCCTGGTGGCCGTGGCCAGGCGCGACGGCACGGCGTGCAGCCACCGCGCGGATCGAGGAGGTCATCGATCTCGTCGGCGCCGGCGGGTACGCCGATCGCCCGGTCGGAGAACTCTCCGGGGGAGAGCAGCAACGCCTGTTGATCGCCCAGGCGCTGGCGCCCGCTCCCGATCTGCTGCTGCTCGACGAGCCACTGGACAGCCTCGATCTGCCGAATCAGGCCGCCGTCGCTGCCCTCATCGCGACAATCAGCCGTGCGCAACGGGTGGCTGTGATCATGGTGGCGCACGACGTCAACCCGATCTTGTCTCATCTCGATACCGTGGTCTATCTCGCTCCGGGCGGCTCAAAGATCGGCTCACCCCGGGACGTGATCACTGGTCCGACGCTGACCCAGCTGTTCGGTACCCCGATCGAGGTGCTCACCGCCTCCGACGGCCGGATGGTCGTCATCGGCCACCCCGCACGGTGTGAGGATCACGCCGGGCAGCAGCCGTGATCCTCGCCGCGGGTCCGAGCTGGAACCCGATCATCGATCTGCAGCAGATGTGGTCGTTCCCGTTCATGGTCAACGCCTTTCGCGCCGGAACCATCGTCGCGGTGCTGGCCGGGGTGATGGGCTGGTTCATGGTGTTGCGTCGGCAGAGCTTCGCCGGCCATACCCTGTCGCTGATCGGTTTTCCTGGCGCAGCCGGCGCGGTCCTGATCGGTGTCGCTGCCAGCTACGGCTACTTCGCGTTCTGCCTGGCCGGCGCCCTGGTCATCGCAGCGTTGCCGCGCGCCGGACCTGGTGGCTACTCCGAGGAGTCGGCGGTCACCGGAACCGTCCAGGCTTTCGCCTTAGCGTGCGGGTTTCTGTTCGTCGCCCTCTACAAGGGATTCCTCAACGGCATCAATGCGCTGCTGTTCGGCAACTTCCTGGGCATCAGCGCCGGCCAGGTGAGTCTCCTGGGAGTCGTCGCCGCTTTGTCGCTTGCCGCCCTGGCAGTGATCGGGCGCCCGCTGGCCTTCGCCTCGATCGATCCCGACGTGGCGGCCGCCCGCAACGTCCCGGTGCGTGCTCTGTCGGTGGCATTTCTGGTGCTCCTCGGTGCCGCCACGGCCGAAGCCAGCCAGATCACCGGGACCCTACTGGTGTTCGCCCTGCTGGTGATGCCAGCTGCGACCGCGCAGGCGTTGACCGCTCGACCCGCCCGCGCCCTGGCCCTGACAGTCACCATCGGGCTGGCCGTCACGTGGCTCGGCCTCAGCGTCGCCTACTACACCCCATTTCCGGTCGGGTTCTTCGTGACCAGCTTCGCCTTCGCCGGCTATGTGGCCGCCCAGGCAGTCCGCCATACCCGGCCCCGGTGGCGGACCGCAAGCATCGAAGCGAGCCCGATGCCAACCGGGATCGCGCGATGATCTGGCCGTCATTCCTGGTCAACGCCCTGCTCGCGGGCACCGCCATCGCCGCGGCCGCCGGACTGGTCGGCTACTTCATGGTGCTGCGGGCCCAGGTCTTTACCGGCGACGCGCTGAGCCATGTGGCGTTCACGGGCGCCCTGGCGGCGCTGGCACTGGGCGTCGACGAGCGGTTCGGGCTGTTCGCGGCGACCATTGGCGTGGGCGTCGCCCTCGGCGCCCTCGGCGGACGAGGCCGGCCTGACGACGTCGTGATCGGCAATGTGTTCGCCTGGATCCTCGGCCTTGGCGTGTTCTTCCTGACCCTGTACACCACCAACAACAGCGCTGGCAACGGCAACGCCGGAGTCAACGTCCTGTTCGGCTCGATCTTCGGCTTGAGCCGCTCCGAGGCAGTCACCGCGGCCGTCGTCGCCGCCCTCATCGCCGCTGGCATGGTCACCATCGCCCGGCCGCTGCTGTTCGCCAGCATCGACAACGCCGTCGCCGCCGCCCGAGGTATTCCGGTCCGCATGCTCGGCTATGTCTTTCTCGCCTTGGTCGGCGGCGCCGCCGCCGAGGCGAGCCAAGCCGTCGGTGCGCTGCTGCTGCTCGGGCTGCTCGCCGCACCCGCCGGGACAGCGCAACGCCTCACCACCCGCCCGTACCTAGCGCTGCTCATCTCCGCCGGCCTTGCGGTAGGGGAGATGTGGGCAGGTCTGGCACTCAGCTACACCGTCCCGGCGCTGCCACCGAGTTTCGCCATCCTCGCCGTGGCCACCGGCGGTTATGCCCTTGTGCTGCTCAGCGGCGGTAGCCGCAGGCGATCGCGGTCGCCAGTCCCGCCATCCCAGCTCCCGCCAGCAGGCTCGAGGCCAGCCGGGCATGGTGTGAGAACCACAGCTGCGCGCAGTGCCCATGGGCCTGGGAGTTGAACACCCCGTGCGCGCCGTGGTCGTGCCCGTCTTTGCCGTCGACGGGTTTCCACAGGTTGTGCGGTCGGTTCGGGTCGGCCTTTTCCCCGCTCTGCTGTGACTTATAGCCGGTCTTGGCCAGATAGCGGTCCAGCAGCGCTGGGGCGATCTTCTGGCCGAGCAGGGTGCCCACGGTGCTCGCACCCACCCAATACTGCTTGCGTCGCGGGTGGTCGGCCGCGAACACGACGCCACGCGCGGCCACCTCCGGTTGGTATATCGGCGGCACCGGCTGCGGGTGGTTGGGCAGCCGGGACAGCACCCAGGAGAACTGCGGGGTGTTGACCGCCGGCATCTGAACAACCGTGACCGCGATGTTGCTGCCGTCGTGCATCAGCTCGGTTCGCAGCGACTCGGTGAACCCGTTGATGGCGTGCTTCGCGCCGCAGTAAGCAGACTGCAGCGGGATGCTGCGTTCCCCCAACGCGGAGCCCACTTGAACGATGGTGCCCCGGTCGCGTGGCCGCATCCGGGCCAGCGCGACCATGGTGCCGTAGACGAAACCCAGATAGCTGACCTCGGTGACCCGGCGGAACTCCTCGGGCCCGATCTCGTGGAACGGGGCGAAAACCGAGGTGAACGCCACGTTGATCCACACGTCGATCGGCCCGAAGGCGTCCTCGACCTGGGTGGCTGCGGCGTCGACCTGGTCGTAGTCCGCGACGTCGGTGGGGATGGCCAAAGCGCTGCCGCCAGCGTTCTCCACATCCTTGACCGCCCCGTCCAGCCCCGCCTGCCCGCGAGCCAACAGCGCCACCTGCGCTCCTCGGGCGCCGAACTGCCGCGCGGTAGCGCGGGCGATCCCGGCGCTCGCCCCGGTGATCACCACAACCTGACGATGGGTCATACCTGACCTCAGCTTCCCGTCGACGCCAATGCTTCTGCTCCAGGGATGCCCACCGACGGGTGGCCGTACGCGTGACCCGCTTCACGTACTTACAGGCTCGATCCTGGCCGGCTCGGGAGTTAGCGTCGTGCGCATGGAAGCACGTTTCTCCCTCCCCGAGCTCACCGCGGACCTGTACCGCCGGATGGCCGCGCTCAGCTCCGCCGTGCAGAACTGCGGGCTGGACCACCAGCTGCTCGAATTAATCAAGATGCGTGCCTCGCAGATCAATGGTTGCGCGTACTGCATCGACATGCACAGTAAGGATGCCCGCGCGATGGGTGAGACCGAGCAGCGGTTGTACGCCCTCAACGCCTGGCGGGAAACCCCCTTCTACACCGAGCGGGAGCGGGCCGCGCTGGCGCTGACCGAGGCGATCACCCTTATCACCGACGGCCACGTATCAGACGACGTGTACGAGCAGGCTCGCCGCGTGTTCGATGAGAAAGAGGTCGGTCAGATCGTCTGGGCCGCCGCTGTCATCAACACCTGGAACCGGTTGGCCATCGCAGCTCGATCAGCAGCGGGCAGCTACCATCGTGATAAAGGATGATGGCCCCCAGGCTAGCCGCGGCGGGCCATATCGCGTAATACGTATTGCAGAATGCCGCCGTTGCGATAGTACTCGGCTTCACCGGGGGTGTCGATGCGCAGTACAGCGTCGAAATCAATCGGATCGGCATCTTCGCGGGTGGCTTTGATGCGCACCGTTGCTGGGATGGAGCCGTTGTTCAGGGCGGTGACACCGGAGATGTCGAAGGTTTCGGTACCGTCGAGACCCAGCGACGAGACCGATTCGCCGGCCGGGAACTGCAACGGCAGCACGCCCATTCCGATCAGGTTGGAACGGTGGATGCGCTCGAAGGATTCGGCCAGCACCGCCTGCACGCCGAGCAGTCGAGTGCCCTTTGCCGCCCAGTCCCGCGAGGAACCCGAGCCGTATTCCTTGCCCCCGACGATCAGCAACGGGATCCCGTCGGCGGCGTAATGTTGAGCCGCGTCGTAAATGGAGACCGGCCACTCACCGTCGGATTTCGTAGTGAAGTCTCGGGTGTAACCACCGCTGATGTTGTTGAGCAGTAGGTTGCGCAGCCGGATGTTGGCGAAGGTACCGCGGATCATTACCTCGTGATTGCCGCGGCGGGATCCATACGAGTTGAAGTTCTTACGCTCCAC
>JAICSB010000525.1 GCA_025937115.1 Pseudonocardiaceae bacterium
ACACGCGGGCGGCGACCACAACGCAGGGCATCATGGGCCGGTGACCGATATCGCACCCCGCTTGGTGGCCGGGCGCTACCGGCTCGGCGCGGTGCTGGGCCGGGGAACCATGGGCACGGTGTGGTCAGCACACGACGAGGTGCTTGGGCGGCCGGTGGCGGTCAAGGAAGTGCTGCTGCCGCCCGGCATCCCCGACGCCGAAGCGGACGCGCTGCGGGAGCGGTCGTTGCGGGAGGCCAGAGCGATCGCCGCGCTGTCGCATCCCAACGTGGTGACCCTCTACGACGTGGCCCGGGAGGGCGCGGCGCCATTCGTGGTGATGGAGTTGGTGGCGTCGGCCAGCCTGGCGGAACTGTTGCGCGACGGTGCCCTGCCACCGCATCGGGTGGTCGCTATCGGGGCCGCGGTGGCGGCGGCCCTGCAGGCCGCGCACGCCGCGGGCATCACCCACCGCGACGTCAAGCCCGGCAACGTGCTGATGGCACACGATGGCCGGATCAAGCTCACCGACTTCGGCATCGCCCGCAATCCGGCCGATCAGACGTTGACCGCCACCGGTCTGATGCTCGGCTCCCCCGCTTACATCGCTCCGGAGATAGCCTCCGGTGGTCCGATCAATCCGGCGGCAGACCTGTGGGGGCTCGGCGCGACGCTGTTCGCAGCGGTCGAGGGCAGGCCCCCTTACGACGCGGGTACCGCGATGGCGACGGTGGCTGCGGTGGTGCACGACGAGGTGCCCACACCGTCGTGTTCTGGACCACTCGCCGAGGTGATCAGCGGATTGATGGTCAAGGATCCAGCCCGCCGGATCCCGTTGTCGCAGGTACGCCAGCTGCTGGGAGCACCGCCCGACCCGGCTGCGCCCCGATCAGCGATGCGTACCGTCGCGACCAGTGGCCGGGTGCGCGTCGCCGGAGACATCCCGGCAGCGCCCGAGACGCCGCGCCGGCCCGCCGCGCAGCTCGCGGCCGACCCGGGTCCGCTGCCCTTCGCCGTGACGTCAGACGCTGATCCGGACACCGCTACGAGCCACCCCACGGCACATCGAGTCAAGGGCACCGGCGCCGGACGCAGAGCAATCCTGTGGACCTTGGCCGTGGTGGCGTTCCTCGGCGCCGCCGTCACCGGCTTCGGCGCCGTCCGGGTGGCCGGCGGGCGGCCCCCGATCCCCAACCTCGGAGGCCAGCCCACCCGGGGCGCCAGCGCCGATGACGTAGTGCTCATACCCAGGACGCTGCAGGTCGCCGAACCGGCCGGCACCCCGCCGGCACGGTTTACCGTCACCGTTGCGCAGGATTGGCCAGTGTTCCTCGAGCAGCGCGGGCTGGGATCGGCCGCGGACACCCTGGCGCGCTTCGTCTCCCCAGATGGTTCGGAGGTCGTCGCCGTAGAGCGGGTCACTGGAGCGCTCACCGGCGGCGGCGTCGACCAATACCTGACCACCTATCTGCGCAAGCTCGCCCAGGCGGTGCCCGAGCTCGTCGAGACCCAGCGACAGAAACTGTCCGGCGGCGCGCTGGACGCTACGTTCCGCACCCAGGAGGGCGGCGAGCTGCGCCGCACCACGTACCTGCGGCTGATCCCAGTCAAGGCAGACCTGTGGATGGTCTCGGTCACCGTGCCAACCGACCGTGAGGGCGCCGGGCGGATGAAGCTGTTCGAGCCGGTGGTGGCGGAGTTCGCTCCCGGCCCTTAGTTCCCCGGCCCATGGATCCCCGGCACGCTGACCCTAGGCTGCCGCTCGTGACTGACCCGGCGCAACTGGCCCGAGACGCCGCCGCGGTGCTGGCCCAACGCACCGGGGCACCCTCGCACGACATCGCGGTGGTGCTCGGCAGCGGCTGGCGTCCCGCGGCTGACGTGTTGGGCGCTCCCGCCGTCGAGATGCCGGTCAGCGCGCTGCCGGGGTTCGCTGTACCGCAGGTCATCGGGCACGCCGGGACGGTCCGCTCGGTGCAGCTGCGCGGCCCGTTGGGCGAGCGCCGCATCCTGGTGCTGCTCGGTCGCGCGCATGGCTACGAGGGCCATGACGCGGGGCAGGTCGCGCATGGGGTGCGCACCGCCTGTGCGGCGGGAGCGCGGGTGGTGGTACTCACCAACGCCGCCGGCGGCATTACCGAGGGGCTGTCGGTCGGCCAGCCGGTGCTGATCTGCGACCACCTCAATCTCACCGCGACCTCGCCGCTGGTCGGACCCCGGTTCGTCGACCTCACCGACACCTACTCCCCCCGGCTGCGCGCGCTGGCCCGGGAGATCGACCCGAGCCTGGTCGAGGGCGTCTACGCGGGGGTCCCCGGTCCGCACTTCGAGACGCCGGCCGAGATCCGCATGCTGGGCGTGCTGGGTGCGCATCTGGTCGGGATGTCCACCGTCTTGGAGGCCATCGCCGCGCGCGCCGAGGGTGCCGAAGTGCTGGGCATCTCGCTGGTCACCAACCTCGCCGCCGGCCTCACCGGTGTCCCCCTGGACCCGCAGGAGATGCTCGCCACCGCCGCCACCTCCGCCGTCCGAATGGGCACCCTCCTGCGCGACCTCCTCATCCGGCTCTAAACGGAAATACTGTTATAAAACAGTGTTGCGATAGGCTCAGCGGGTGGCTCGACCGAAACTGCACGATGATGCGCTGCGGATCCGCCTGCTCGACGTCGCGGGGACGCTGCTCACCGCCGAGGGCCCGGATGCGCTGAGTCTGCGCCGGCTGGCTGCCGCCGCGGACACTTCGACCAGTGCGGTGTACGCCTTGTTCGGCGGCAAGCCGGGAATCCTTCGAGGGCTGTTCATCGAGGCGTTCACCAGGTTTGCGGCCCATCTGGACACGGTGACGCCCTCGGACGATCCGCTGGCCGACCTGCTCGCGCTCGGCCGCGCCTATCGCGCCAGCGCGCTCGCCGACCCGCACCTGTACGCGGTGATGTTCGGTTCGCCGGTGCCCGGCTTCGAACC
>JAICSB010000236.1 GCA_025937115.1 Pseudonocardiaceae bacterium
AGCAACGGGCGTTCGGGTCATGGACGCATGAGGGCGACGATGCGCTCCAAGTCGTCGACTGAGCCGAACTCGACGACTATGCGGCCCTTGCGACGACCTAGTTCTACCTTCACGCAGGTGTCGAAGGCATCGGAAAGGTTCTCAGCGAGCTGCTCCAGTCCGGGTGCCCGCATCGGACGTGGTGCTGCCGGCTTCGGGGCGCTCTGGGCGGGCTCCGTACGGCTGAGAGTGACCGCTTCCTCAGTGGCCCGAACCGATAGTCCTTCGGCGACGATCCGCGCCGCCAATGTCTCCTGAGCGAACGACTCGTCCAGGCTGAGCAGTGCTCGGGCATGTCCAGCGGAGAGCACTCCGGCCGCAACCCGCCGCTGCACCGCGACCGGCAGCTTGAGTAGCCTGATGGTGTTGGTGATCACCGGGCGGCTGCGACCGATCCGGGACGCCAACTGCTCATGCGTTACCCCGAAGTCCTCCAAAAGCTGCTGGTAGGCGGCGGCTTCCTCCAGCGGATTGAGCTGGACCCGGTGGATGTTCTCCAGCAGCGCGTCGCGCAGCATCGCGTCGTCTGCGGTGCCCCGTACGATCGCCGGGATGCAGTCCAGTCCGGCCAGCTGCGCCGCCCGCCACCGCCGCTCACCCATGATCAACTCGTAGCGGCCCGTGCCGAGTTGCCCGATCGCCGGCTCAGCCGGCAGGTGCCCGGTGGCCGGCTCAGCCGGCAGGTGTCCGATCGCCGGCTCAGCCGGCAGTGGGCGAACCACGATGGGCTGCAGCAGCCCGAATTCCCGGATCGAATGCGCGAGCTCAGCCAGCGCATCCTCATCGAATACCTGCCGAGGCTGCCGAGGGTTGGGCACAATGGCCGCCATCGGCACCTCTTGGTAGACGGCACCGGCGACCTGGCCAGTCGGGCTTTCCACCTGGCCGTCGGGGCGCAGCCGCGGCGCTGGATCACCTGGGACGCCGACCGGTCCGGTGGGGATCAGCGCCGCCAGCCCGCGACCGAGCCCGCCTTTACGCGGTACGGCAGCTGCCGGCTGGTGAGAAAGTGCGCTGCTGGGCGGCATCAGCGAGACACCTCCCGGTCAGCTGGACGGCCATCGGCGCCCAGCGTGTGGTTGGGGACGCCGTGGTCCTGGTAGCGATGATCGTGCGCGATTTCCCGGGCAGCGTCGAGGTAGCTCAGCGCACCCCGCGAACCGGGATCGTAGACCAGCACCGTCTGCCCGAAGCCCGGCGCTTCTGAGACCTTCACGCTGCGCGGGATCACGGTGCGCAGGACCTGGTCGCCGAAGTGTTCGCGGACCTCGGCGGTGACCTGGTCCGCCAGTTTCGTGCGCCCGTCGTACATCGTCAGCAGGATGGTGGACACCGTCAGTGCGGGGTTGAGGTGCGCCTGCACCAGCTCGATGTTGCGGAGTAGCTGACCGAGCCCCTCCAGCGCGTAGTACTCACATTGAATCGGGATCAACACCTCAGGAGCGGCCACCAGCGCGTTCACCGTGAGCAGTCCCAGCGACGGGGGGCAGTCGATGAAGACGTAGTCGACACCCAACTCGTCGAGTGCGACGTCGGACAGCGCCCGGCACAGCCGCGACTCCCGGGCCACCATGGACACCAGCTCGATCTCGGAGCCGGCGAGGTCGATGGTGGCGGGGATGCAGAGCAGGTTGGACGATTGCGGGCTCACTGCGACCGCGTCGATGATCCCGATCTCCCCGAGTAGTACCTCGTACACCGACGCGGTACCGGCTCGGTGATCGATACCCAGCGCGGTGGAAGCGTTTCCTTGCGGGTCCAGGTCAACCACGAGGGTGCGCAGGCCCTGCAGGGCCAGTCCAGCGGCAAGGTTGACCGTGCTCGTGGTCTTACCGACACCGCCCTTCTGGTTGGCCACCGCCAGTACCCGGCGCCGCGCCGGGCGAGGCAACTGGTCGGTGGGGTGCTTCACCCGAGTGGCCCGCTCCGCCTCCTCCGCGATCGGCGTCCACCCGACTCCGGAAGGCAGTGCGTGGGCTGAGACGCCTGCGGCGGCTTCAGGAGGGGCGCTGGGGAGGCAGGGCACGTGATGGGCTCCACTCTGTCTAATCGAGGGACTCTGTCTAGGCGAGGGCGCCGGGCGAATGAGGGCGTGCCGAGGTCCCGGTCTGACTAACGCGCCATCGGACGGCGCGGTTTCACGTGAAACACGCACAAGCGCTGCAGCGGGGAGCTCGCCGGGCTGTGACGTCAGGTCGTGTGCCGCAACGTCGTGGATTCCGCTGTCGGGTCGGGCCGCACTGTCCGCTCGGGCCGCCTTGTCCGCTCGGTCCGAACTGTCGGGTCGGGTTGCACCGTCGGGCCACTTCGGGGCGCTCACGCTCACCGATCCTTCCTCCTTCGTGCCTTCGCCGAGCGCGGGACACGCTGGGACAGCCGGCGCACCACGATGACCGTCGTCAGCGGGTGCACAATGTTGGCACCGCACTGCACGATCTCCACGGCCACCCCCCCGGCAGCCCGCACGGCGACAACGTCACGACTGGCCTCCTGGCCAGCACCGGCACCCTTGATCGCGAGCAGTCGGCCGCCCGGTGCCACCAGTGGCAGGCTCCAGCTCGCCAAGCGTCCCAGCGGGGCTACCGCTCGGGCAGTCACCACGTCGTTGCCGCCAAGCTCACCTCGAACCACCGGATCCTCGGCGCGCCCACGATGAACCTCGATGGTGAGCCCTAGCGCAGTGACTACCTCTCGCAACCAGGCCACCCGCCGGGCCATCGGCTCCAGCAGAACAATCGACAGGTCTGGACGGGCGAGCGCAAGAGGTATCCCCGGCAAACCCGCCCCGGAGCCGACGTCGAGGACCCGGCTGCCCTGCGGCACGAGTTCGGCCAGCACGGCGGAGTTGAGAAGGTGACGTTCCCACAACCGATCGCCTTCTCGGGGGCCGATGAGTCCCCTGTCGACTCCCGAGCTTGCGAGCAACGCCGCGTAGCGCTCGGCAAGTGGATACCGGTCACCGAACACCGTCTGAGCTGCGTCATGAGTGTCCGGCGACATCGGCTGTTTCACGTGGAACATCGACCGTTCATGCAGCCTGCAGACAAGGTCCGAAGCGGCTCGGATGACCGAGGCTCACGTAGTGGGGGACACCACGACGCAGCGTTGCGGCTCCTCACCCTCGCTCTCACTGCGCACCCCATCCACGGCCGCCACCGCGTCATGCACGATTTTCCGCTCGAAGGGAGTCATCGACTGCAACCGGACCGGCTCGCCACCGTCGAGTACCCGCTGCGCTATCGACCGGCTCAGCTCGCTGAGGTCATCTCGCCGAGTGGCCCGCCACTGAGCGATGTCGAGCATCAGCCGGCTGCGAGCTCCGGTCTGTTGCTGCACCGCTAGCCGGGTCAGCTCCTGGAGAGCTTCCAGCACCGTGCCGCGGGGCCCTACCAACTTCGCCAAGTCCGCTCCGCCATCGATGCTCACCATGGCTCGGCCGGCCTCGACGTCGAGATCGATATCGCCGTCGTAATCGACCAGGTCGAGTAGTCGTTCGAGATAGTCACCGGCAGCGTCGCCCTCCTGAACGAGGAGCTCCTCGCTCGGCGGCGCGTTGCGCACCGACTGGCCAGCCCCAACCTCGTCATCACTGTCAACCAGCGAGTTCGGTTCAGTCACCACTGCATCAGTCGCCAGCGTCTCCGCCACAACTGTCTCCTCTCCGGGCGATCGCGCCCTCAGCGGCGCTTCCGGTTGGTCTTCTTCCGCGGTCGTGGCCGCTGCTGGATCATGCCAGGTGGCGCGGAGCCGTCCGCGCGCGCCGAGCCTTGAGCGCCCGAGGAACCTTCTGGGGAGCCAGACTGGGTCGGTCCCACCCCCTTCGAGACAACCCCGTTCGACCCCGCGCCTGAACCCACTTCTTCCGGATCCACTGGTGTTGCGGCCTCATGATCCACCGCACCAGCGGTGTCCCGCTTCGCACGCAATGGCTTCTGGCCTGGCCGGGGACCCAGCGCCTGCCGCTGGGCGATCGCGACCTCTTTCTTCTCGGCGTCCTCAGCCTCGATCTTCTGGTACACCACGCGCTGCTGGGCAAGTGTCCACAGGTTGTTGGACAGCCAGTACAGCAGGATCGCCAACGGGAAGAACGGGCCACCGGCCACCACACCGAGCGGGAACAGCCACACCATGAGCTTGTTCATCATGGCCGCCTGCGGGTTGGCGGCGATCTGCGCGGGGTTCTGCCGCGCCACCGACTGCTTGGCGGTGAGGTGGGTAAGGACACCGGCCACGATGGTCAGCGGCACAGCCACCACAGCGATCTGCCACCGGGAGATATCCGCCCCGTACCGGGTCAGCAACTCCGTCGGTTCGGTGATGAACGCCGACAGCGGCACCCCGAACACGCGCGCGTCCAGGAACGACTGCACATCCAGTGCGCTGAACACGTAGTTAGCGGTCTGGCGGTTCAACTCGGGACTCAGCCCCGGCCGGTTGAACGAGCGCAGCACGTGGAACAGACCGATGAACACCGGGATCTGCACCAGCACCGGCAGGCAGCCACCCAACGGGTTGACCCCGTGCTCGGACTGCAGCTTCTGCATCTCGGCGGCCATCTTCGTGCGGTCGTCGCCGTACTTCTTCTTCAGCTTCTGGATCTCCGGCGCGAACTCCTGCATCTTGCGCATCGAACGCACCTGGCTGACGAACGGCTTGAACAGCACCGCGCGCAACGTGAACACCAGGAACACCACGGCCAGGGCCCAGGCGAAGCCATTGCCCGGACCAAGCACGTAGCCGAAAGCCTTGTGCCAAAACCACAAGATGGCCGACACCGGGTAGTAGATGAAGTTCAGCACTACGTCTCACTCTCGGCGTGGGAGCGGGGTGATCTCACTGGAGGGACCGGGTCCACCCCTCCAGGGTGCCAGGGTCCGCAGCGAAGTAACCGTCGCGCCGTCCACCACGACCCACGCAGCATCCCGTGCACGGTCAGTGCCTCAATCGCGTACGCGCTGCAGCTCGGGAAAAACCGGCAGGTCGGCGGCAACGCCGGGGAGATCCACTGGCGATAGAACCGCAAGACCACCACCAGCAGCCGAACCACCGGGCCAGTTGCGACAACCGAGCTGATCTCCCGCGTCGGAGGCGGTGACACGGGCGGTTGCGCCCCGGGAGGCCGGCCCGTCATCGTCGCTTGCCAGGGTCTGCCGCGCTCGAGGCGCTCACCGCACGGGAGCTCAGGAGCCGCCGCAGTGCGCCGTCGAGGTCATCACCCAGCGCCGCGCTACTCGCGCCGGCCGACGAAGGTAGCGCCCGCACGACCACGAACGATCCAGCTGGAAGCACCGCCAACCGGGACCGCATGAGATGGCGCAACCGGCGCTGCACGCGGTGCCGGACCACCGACCCACCGACCGTCCGACCGACCACAAATCCCACTTTGGGACCCGACGTTGAGCTCACCGCCGGACTCACTGGCGGTGGCGTATCGGTGGAGCCGACACAGGCCAGGTGCACGACGAGGGAACCCCGAGCCGCCCGGCGGCCCCGCTGCACCCCCGTCGCGAAGTCGTCGCGGCGGGTCAGTCGGGCGGCAGCGGGCAGCAACGCGAGATATCCGGCGCGAGAAGGCTTAGGCCGACAACTCGATGCGACCCTTGCGGCGCCGGGCCGCCAGGATCGCGCGCCCCGCGCGGGTACGCATGCGCAGCCGGAACCCGTGGGTCCTCGCGCGGCGACGGTTGTTCGGCTGGAACGTACGCTTGCCCTTGCTCACGGCTGTCGTTCTCCCGGTGCTGTGGTGCGCGTCGCCATGGGCGAGGGCGCGCAAGAATGCCCGCCGGTGGGCGGGAGAC
>JAICSB010000324.1 GCA_025937115.1 Pseudonocardiaceae bacterium
ACACGCCCCGCCGGGGGATCGGCGACCGCGCCGAAGCCGTGCTAGCCACCTACGCCGAACGCGAACGGATCTCGTTCGCCGCGGCGCTGCGGGCCGCCGCGGCCGGCCAGGAGATCCCGCTGCTCAACCCGAGATCCCGCACTGCGATCACGGCGTTCGTGGTGCTGATCGACGAGCTGCGGGAGAAGGTGGCGGCGGGCGAGGAGGTCGCGGAGATCCTTGAGGCGGTGCTGGAGCGCACCGGCTACCGGGGCGAGCTGGACGCCTCGGAGGATCCGCAGGACGGCTCCCGGTTGGACAACCTCACTGAGCTGGTGACGGTGGCGCGGGAGTTCGCCAGTGAACCTGCGCCGATCGTCCCGGTTGACGACGGTGGCGCCGAGCCGGGGTCGCTCGCCGCGTTCCTGGAGCGGGTGGCGTTGGTCGCCGACGCCGATCAGATCCCGGACGACGACGGCGCCTCCGGTGGTGTGGTGACCTTGATGACCCTGCACACCGCCAAGGGCCTCGAGTTCCCGGTGGTGTTCCTCACCGGTTGGGAAGACGGGATGTTTCCGCATCTGCGCGCGCTGGGCGATCCCACCGAGCTCGCCGAGGAGCGGCGGCTCGCCTACGTCGGGCTGACCAGGGCCCAGCACCGGCTCTACCTGTCCCGGGCGATCACCCGATCTGCCTGGGGGCAACCGATGACCAACCCGGCGTCGCGCTTCCTGGCCGATGTGCCCGAGTCGCTGGTGACCTGGCGGCGCGAGGAGCCCAGTCGCGCCGGCCCGGTGGGGCGCACGACCTTCGGCCGTAACAGCGACGTCACCGGCGCTGACTCCGCGCAGGCCGGCGTCGCGGCCCAAGGTCTGCGCTCGACCCCGTTCCGAGGCTGGCAGAACACCCCGGCGCTGTCGCTGGACGTAGGGGATCGGGTCACCCACGACAAGTACGGCCTGGGCACCGTGGTGGCCACCGACGGCAGCGGTCCCCGGGCCACCGCGACGATCGATTTCGGCTCGGCCGGGAAGATCCGCCTGATGCTCATCGGCGGAGTTCCGCTAGCGAAGCTGTAGCTGCGGCTTCCCCAGTCCTGTGAAGAGATCGTCTTCGGGCGTGGATGTTCCCGTGGTGTCCCGGGTCCGGATGTAGGCCTCTGTACCGAACGCGTAGCGAAACTGGCTGGTGGGGAGTTTGCCTGCCAGTGAGGAACCGATCTGGCTGGCATGGGCGTGCAGCGCGGTCCGCTTGCGGTCGACGACCTGACTGACGTCGACGATCGTCGTGATCCGCTGCTCGACGGCTTCCAGTGTCCGCAGCCTTTCCCCGGACGGGGCAACCCGTCGGATGCCGACTTCGGCCAATGCCTGGTTCAGCCGCTGCCAATAGCTGCTGCCGTGGGCCTTGTAGTACAGCTTTGCCACGACGTGCCCGGCACCGACTGCCAACGTCGTGGCGCGGGCTGCGTGAATGTGGTCCGGATGGCGGGTGCTGTCCGGATCGTAAGTGACCACCACCTGCGGCTGATAATGCTCGATGAGTAGCGCGATCCGGCTGGCAGCATGCTCGACGGGTACGCCGCAGAACGCGTTTTCTCGGTCCTGCAGGCCCCACCCGGCCATGCCGGAGTCGTGGTAGCCGAGCAATTCGAGGTCTGATACGCCCAGGTGTTCGCAGGCGCGGCGGAGCTCACCTTGCCGGATGGCCGCCACTTCCCCAGGGTCGTGGCCGTCCTGGCCTGGCTTGACGCCCCCCGGTCCGTCACCGAGATCCCCATCTGTACACGTGACAACGATGGTTCGCACGCCGCGCAGGGCATAGTGCGCAAGGATGCCGCCGGTTGAGGTGGATTCATCATCGGGATGTGCATGGACCGCCATCAACGTCAACGGTGCGGCCGCCGCGCTACTCACCAGCGGAGCATCTCACGTCTGCGCACGTCAGTATGGCCATGAACTCGACAGGGCCGACGTTTTCGGCGACAGAAAGGTCGGCCCTGTCAGTTCACGGCATCGATCGGTGTGCGGGAGCGGGCTGGCGCGCAGGGTGTCAGGGGTGCCCACTAGTCTTCGAACGTGTGTTCGACTAGACTACGGGGGTGCGGGATGGACGAGCGGTTGAGGCGGGTCTTGGGGGAACGTGTGGAAGCGTACTTGCGCGACGTCGAGCGGGTGCTTCGCGGGCCGGCGCCAGCGGCGGCCTGGCCAGCGGTGCGGATTCGACTGCTTGCCCTCGCTGTGGGCTGGCGGTCCCTCCTGGCGCAGCATGGCGCTGGCCTGCGCGGACGCTGCCGGCATTGCGATCGGTCGTTTCGCCCGGTTCGCCACCGCCGCCCGCTGTGCTCGGTGTGGCGCACAGCGCATGCCCACCTGATCGGCGGCTGGCCCTCGGATGGCGGCGAATGAGCTGGCGAGCAACGCCCTTAGAAGTCGATGCCGTGTTCGTGCAGCCAGATGATCGGGTTGATCTTCTTTCCGGCCGCGTTCCACACTTCGAAGTGCAGGTGCGGTCCGGTCGAGTTGCCCCGGTTGCCCATTTCGGCGATCTCCTGGCCCGCTCGGACCTTCTGGCCCGCCACCACGAGCGAGCGGTTGATGTGCCCGTAGACAGTGATCGTGCCATCGGAGTGTCGGATGCGTATCCACAGGCCAAATCCGCTCGCTGGTCCGGACTCCGCAACCACGCCGTCGGCTGCGGCCACGATCGGCGTCCCGATGGCGTTGGCGAGGTCGATGCCGTAGTGGAACGCCCCCCACCTGCCGCCGAATCCCGACGTGAAGATCCCTTTTGTGGGCAGGACGAACAGAGGCCGGTTTGCCTCGGCCTGCTGGGCGGCGCGCTCGTCTCCCAGGCGTTGCCCCTTGGCCATCGCCTGCACGGCCTCGACCGTGGCAGGGTCCGTGGGCCGAGTGACCGGGAGATACTCAGGTGCTGGTGCGGGGCCGCCGAGACCTATCGCCGCCGACGCCTCCTGCGCCGACGCCACCAACGTGGCGTCGTGGGAAATCGTGACGGCGGCGTGGTCGATCGTCTGGCTCGCGGCCACGAAGGCGCCAGCCGCAACGGCCGCCACTACCACCCGACCCCGCGCGGTCGGGGAGGGGGCCGTGATGCGGTGCGCCACCCGGGTACTTGAGGTGCCAGGGCCCAGCGCCGCTGCAACGACCAGAGTTGGTCGTTGGCCGCCTGGGGAGCGGTGTCGAGCCAAGACCTGCCTTCCCTGTCTCAGCGAGTCCGGACTGATACCGGGCGGGGGATCCCGGGGAGCTGGTGTGGACCAGCCGCGATCGGTCGTGCTCGGACAGTGGCCGTGGACCGCGGGAACGTAACGGAGGGCGACCAGTGTGGGCAAGGCGCCGTTCCGCGATACGTCCGGCCTTATCGGCCAGCGTTGGTTCTTGCGCGCTGGGCGGTCGGTTGTCCGGAATTACGAGGCGGAGCCGGCCGCCAAGCTGCTGACCACGGTGCGCACGGCGGTGGGGTCGACCGGCAGAGACAGGCGTCCCACGTCGTGTGCACGCGGGCATCTCCACCGAGCCGCTGAACGTAGTAGCGGGCCACCAACTGGGGGGCCGCGGACTGAAGCTGGCCAGCGAGATTGATGCCCGCACAGTAATCCGGTCACGAGCTACGCTTGGCGCAATGAGCGGACGTATCCGGGTGGTCGTCGCCAAGCCGGGACTTGACGGGCACGACCGTGGTGCCAAGGTCGTCGCGCGGGCCCTGCGCGACGCGGGTATGGAGGTCGTCTATACCGGGCTGCACCAGACGCCGGAGCAGATCGTGGAAACCGTGCTCCAGGAAGACGCCGACGCGGTGGGGCTATCGGTGCTTTCCGGTGCCCATATGACGCTGTTCGCCAGGGTCGTCGAGCTGTTGGAGAGCAAGGGCGCGACGGACGTGCTGGTCTTCGGCGGCGGGATCATCCCCGAGCAGGACATCCCGGCGCTCAGCAAGCTCGGGGTAGCCAAGGTCTTCACTCCGGGCGCCACCACCTACGAGATCGTCGACTGGGTGCGCGCCGCGCTGGCCGCTGCCCCAGTGGAATGATCCCAGTGGAATGAGTGATCTTCTTCACGGGTGCCGGTCGGCTGCTGGTGGGGAATAGCTGGATAGGGTCGACCCTGTGGATTTGTACGAATACCAGGCGCGGGATCTGTTCGGCGCCCACGGTGTCCCGGTGCTGCCCGGCGCCGTCGTCACGACGAGCGAGCAGGCCGGCGCCGCCGCCGCGGAGCTCGGCGGCACGGTCGTCGTCAAAGCGCAGGTCAAGGCCGGTGGCCGTGGCAAGGCCGGCGGCGTGCAGTTGGCCACCACGCCGCAGGAGGCGCGGCGCAAAGCGGCGGCGATCCTTGGCATGGACATCAAGGGTCACACCGTGCACCGCGTGCTGGTGACACCTGCTTGCGACATCGTTGCGGAGTACTACCTGTCGTTCATCCTCGACCGCGCCCACCGCACCTTCCTCGCGATGGCCAGCGTGCACGGCGGGATGGAAATCGAGGAGGTGGCGGCGACGGCACCGGAGGCGCTGGCCAAGGTGCCGGTGGACCCGGTCGCCG
>JAICSB010000189.1 GCA_025937115.1 Pseudonocardiaceae bacterium
CATCGGTGAGGCGCAGCGTCGGGGTGGTCACGGTGATCTCCTCGTTGATCTCGTCAGAGGATTGAACGCATCGGTTGTGGAGCGGTGTCCCGGTAGAGGTAGCGTTCCATAGCCGTGACTACCGACCTGCACCGCGGACCCCTGCACGCCTCGCACGTCGAGGTCGGCGCCACCATGGGAGCGTTCGGCGGATGGGAAATGCCGATCAGCTACCCCGGTGGAGGCGTCGTCGCCGAGCACACCGTGGTACGTGAGGCAGTAGGTGTGTTCGACGTCACCCACCTGGGCAAGATCAATGTCGTCGGGCCGGGTGCGGCGGAGTTCGTCAACTCCTGTCTTACCGCCGACCTCGCCAAAATCGCCCCAGGGCAGGCCCTCTACACCTTGTGCTGCGCCGAGGACGGCGGCGTGGTGGATGATCTCATCGTCTACCTGG
This sequence comes from Pseudonocardiaceae bacterium, assembly GCA_025937115.1. The sequence goes on from JAICSB010000189.1 coordinate 437, forward strand.
TTGGTCCGGATGAGGTGTTCTGCGTGCCGAATGCCGGGAACACCATGGAGGTCGGCCGACGGCTGGCCGCCGCCGCGCCGCAGCAGGTGCGGGTACTCGGCCAGCACCAGGAGTACGCGGTGCTGGCCGTGCAGGGACCACGTTCGGCCGAGTTACTCGCCGCCGTGGGGTTGACCGTCGCCGGCCTGGACTACATGGCCTTCGCCGACGTCGACCACGACGGCGCGCCGTTGCGCGTGGGCCGCACCGGCTACACCGGCGAGCGGGGCTATGAAGTGCTGCCGTCCTGGGAACACGCGCCAGCACTGTGGAAGGCGCTGCTCGCCGCCGCCGGCCCGCTCGGTGGCCGGGCGTGCGGGCTCGGCGCCCGGGACACCCTACGCACCGAGATGGGTTACCCCCTACATGGCCTGGACCTGGGACCCGGCGTCACCCCGCTGCAGGGCGGTGTCTCGTGGGCGATCGGCTGGTACAAGCCGGCCTTCTGGGGACGGGAGGCGTTACTTGCCGAGCGAGAGCGGGGTCCGTCGCGGCGGCTGCGCGGCCTGCGTGCCACTGGGCGCGGCGTGCCCCGGCCGCACATGGCGGTGCGGTCTGCGGCGGGTGTGCCAGTGGGGGAGACCACCTCGGGAACCTTCTCGCCGACTCTGAGCACCGGAATCGCGCTGGCGCTACTCGATCCCGGCGTGCGACTCGGGGACCGCGTCGAGGTCGACGTCCGTGGCCGGGCGCTGTCGTGCGAGGTCATCAAACCCCCCTTCGTCGCTTCCCACGTGCGCTGACCAGCCTGTCCGGCGCGTGGAGTGCGGTACTCCGACCATCCGCAGTAAAGTAGTGGGACGTCCTACCATTCCTGCGCACGACGGGATACCGTGCTTGTCATGAGCGCCGCACCACCGTTCACCCGGCTGCCGCACCCGGCTCCGACGACGCTGCAACAGCGGGCGGAGATGCTCGCCGCGCCAGGTTTCGGGCGCTACTTCACCGACCACATGGTCGAGATCTGCTGGACTGCCGGGCGTGGCTGGCACGACCTTCAGATCGGCCCCTACCGGCAGCTTGTGATGGACCCTGCCACCATGGTGCTGCACTACGGGCAGGCGGTCTTCGAGGGCCTCAAGGCCTACCGGCAGCCGGATGACACCGTGGCCTGCTTCCGGCCGCTGGCCAACGCCGCCCGGCTGCGCGCCTCGGCCCGCAGGATGGCGATGCCAGAGCTGCCTGACGAGCTGTTCCTCGGTTCCCTGCAGGAACTGGTGCGCGCCGACATCGGCTGGGTGCCCGCTGCCGGCGGTGAGGACTCCTTGTACTTGCGGCCGATGCTGTTCGCCACAGAGGTGAGTCTCGGGGTTCGCCCTGCGACTTCTTACCGATACCTGGTAATCGCTTCCCCGGCCGGACCGTACTTTCGCGGTGGGCTCAAACCGGTGAGCGTGTGGCTGTGCAGCGAATACGTCCGGGCCGCGCCTGGCGGTACCGGCGCCGCCAAGTTCGCCGGGAACTACGCCGCCTCGCTACTGGCCCAGCAACAAGCCGCTGACAAGGGCTGCGACCAGGTCGTATGGCTCGACGCGGTGGAGCGGCGCTGGGTGGAGGAAATGGGCGGGATGAACCTCTACTTCGTCTTCGGAGAGGGCAGCCAAGCCCGGCTGGTGACCCCTGAGCTCACCGGCGCGTTGCTGCCCGGGATCACCCGCGACTCCCTACTCACCCTGGCCCGAGACCACGGGTTATCCGCCGAGGAGCGACGGATCTCCACTGAGGAATGGGAGAAGGGCGTTCAGACCGGCGACATCTCGGAGGTCTTCGCCTGCGGCACCGCCGCGGTCATTACGCCGGTCGGGCGCGTCGCGCACGCCAGCGGCGAGTTCACCATCGGCAACGGCACACCTGGCCCCATCACCACCGCGCTGCGTGCCTCGCTCACCGCAATCCAACGCGGCGCCGCCCCGGACATGCACAACTGGATGGTCACCCTCACCTAAACCTGCTGCCGTTTACCCCGATATGTCTCCATGTCGGGGTAAACGGCGTACGCATTGGCCCTATATGTCTCCATATCGGGATCAGCCCATCGCGCAGATGGCGAGGATCAGGGTGGTGGTTAGTTCCGCGGCGGCGCCTAGTACGTCGCCGGTGACGCCGCCGAATCTGCGGCGGGTGTGTGCTGAGGTCGCTGCGACCACCAGGGCGGCGACGGCGACGGCAAGCGCCCCCTGCCAGGGGCGTCCTGGGACGGTTACCAGACCGACGGCCAGCAGGACCGCCGCCCAGGCCGCTGGGACGGCGGGTGGTTGACTGTCTGCCACCAAGGCTCCCAACCCGGTAGGACGCGCCGGTGGCACCCCGGTTCGGGCGCACCAGCTGAAGGCGGCCCGCCCGGCGACCAGCGCCAGCACCACCGCGATCGGCCGGCCAACCTGGACGAGTACGCCCAGCGAGGCTGCCTGCGTCGTCAGCACCAGTACCAGCGCGATCACTCCGAACGGCCCGGTCGCCCCGTCGCGCATGACCTCCAGAGCCCGCTGCGGCCCGCCGTAGCAGCCCAGCCCGTCAGCGGTGTCCGCCAGCCCATCCAGATGCATTGCCCGAGTCAGCCCGGCTAGCGCCGCCACCACGACCAGCCCGCTGAGCAACGACGGAGTGCCCACCGCATGCAGTGCGGTCAGCAGCCCCACCGCCAGCACGCCCAACGCGGCACCCACCACGGGTGCCCAGTACAGCGCCCGGCGCGCTACTGCCCGATCCACCTCGACAGACGTACCGGTCGGAAAGATCGTCAACCAGGACACGGCGAGTCGCAATCCACTGCTCACCCGGTGGGCAACGGCGCACCCGCAGGCCCGGAGACGCCGGCGTCGGCGAACGTGGCCATCTCGGCGAGCACCCGCACCGCCATCTGCACCAGTGGGAACGCGACCACCGCCCCCGAACCCTCGCCCAATCGCATTCCCAGATCGAGGACGGGTGTCAACTCCAGATGCTCCAGCGCCAAGGTGTGCGCGGGTTCGGCCGACCGGTGCCCGGCCACCCACCATTGCCGCGCTCCCGGCGCGAGTTCCTCGGCGAGCATCGCTGCTGCCCCCACGACCACGCCGTCGAGAATCACCGGGGTGCGCCGGACCGCGGCCTGGGCCAAGAACCCGGCCATTGCCGCAATATCGGCACCGCCGGCGGTGCGTACCAGCGCGACCGGATCATCGATGAACGGGCGGGCCCGGCGCAATGCATCGCGGATCGCCGCGGCTTTGCGCATCCAGCCGGCATCATCGATTCCGGTGCCGCGACCCACGACCGCCACCGGTTCGGTCCCGGTGAGTGCCGCGATAAGTACTGCAGCAGGGGTGGTGTTGCCGATACCCATGTCACCCGCGATCAGCAGGTCGGCGCCGCGGTCGACCTCCTCGTCGGCGATCGCCACGCCGGCGTCTAATGCCTGAGCCACTTCGGCGTCGGTGAGCGCATCCTGCAGGTGGATCGCACCGCTGCCCCGGCGAACCTTGTGTCCGGCGACCAGCGGCGGTGCGCTCACAGCGGCCGGGTCGCAGTCCACCGCCACATCGATCACCCGCACCGCCGCCCCGGCCACCGCGGCGAGCACGTTTACCGCCGCCCCACCGCCGAGGAAGTTGCCCACCATCTGCTGGGTGACCTCACTGGGGTAGGCGGAGACCCCGTACCCGGCAATGCCGTGGTCTCCGGCGAACACCACGACCTGCGGGCGGACGAACAGGTGCGGCGGGCAGGCGCCCTGGCAGGCGGTCGCCCACACCCCCAACTCCTCCAGGCGGCCCAACGAGCCCGGCGGCTTGGTGAGCTGCCCATGGCGGGCCACCGCTTCCCGATGGGCTTGCTGGTCGGGTGGCGTGATCATGGGGAACTGCACTCGGTTCTCCTGGGTGTTCGGGGTCCGTCGCCCGGCCCATCCTTCCCCATCCCTCTTGGTTCTGGCGGTCCCGGGCGATACCCGTCAGCGCAGCTTGACGGTCAGCCCAGCCACCACGAGCACGACCTCGTCACACACCGCGGCGAGTTCGGCGTTGAGCGCACCCAGCTCGTCGCGGAACAGCCGCCCGGCGCGGGTCGGCGGTACGACGCCAAGCCCGACCTCCGCGCTGACCAGTACCAGCCGGACTCGGCATCCCGCCACCGCCGACACCAGCTCAGCGCACCGCGCGCGGCAGGCCAGCAGCGGTTGCGGACCGCCCTCCCATGCGCCCGCGTCGTCCAGTTCTCCGGTCAGCCAGGTGGCGATGTCGTCAACCAACACCGGGACCCCGCTGGCGGCGCAGAGGACGGCGGGAAGGTCGGCCGGCTCAACGGTGTGCCAGCCTGGCGGCCTGCGGGCCACGTGCGCGGAGATCCGCGCTTCCCAGTCGTCGTCGTCAGGCTGGCGCCGGGCGGTTGCCAGGTAGTCCACCTGCGAATCGCGCAGTAATCCCTCGGCATAGCCGGACTTGCCTGATCGCGCACCACCGAGCACCAGCGTCCGCACCTGCCTGACGCTACCGTCAAACCTCTGAATCGACGGCAGCAGACGGGAGTATGCGATGGCCCTGCGGTGGCGGTACCAGGGCATGCCCGGCGGCCAGGCACCCGGCCCGGACATCACCTTCAGCGACCAGGCCGATGCCGAGGAGTGGCTCAGCCTCGAATGGCAGAACCTGCTCGACGGTGGCGTTGGGGCAGTCACCCTGCTCGACGGAGAGTCTGTCGTTTACGGTCCGATGAGCTTACGACCGTAGTCAGCCAGCATGGCGGACCCGAGCGCGGAGCGCGTTACGGGATCGGGTCCCCGCGACCGATGCGAGGCTTGGGCACTCGCAGCCGGCGCAGCTGGGTCGCTCGGGTCATCGCATAAAAACCGAGGCTCGTCGCGGACTCCGACGTGTTGGGGAACCGTTCGCGGACGCGACGCGTGACTGTCCGGCCCAGCAGTACTCCCTCGACGATGATGGCAAGGAGCATCGCCATCGACACCAGCGACACATACTGTTGCACTATCGGCGCCGGCACCAGGGTCACCACGATCACCAGCAGGGCCAGCGGCATGAACGCGCCAGCGAGATGGCGCCGAGAATCCACCAGATCCCGCACGTAGGCCTTGACCGGGCCGCGGTCGCGAGCCAGCAGGTACTTCTCGTCCCCCGCCATCATGCGTTCCCGGCGGTCCGCCGCGGCGTTGCGCCGTTCTTCCTTGGATCCGCGCATCCGGCGTAACGCTTCCCGCTGAGTACGCGGTGGGGGAGGCGCTGGGCCGCGCTTGCGGCCCTCGGCCTCTCGGCGGCTCGGGGTGGGCCTGCCCTTGCCGGCGTTGCGGGCTCGCGGGCCTATCTCATCCGGTTTGGCCTCTGCCTCCACCGCTGGCTCCGGCTCAGGCTCGGCGGCTTCAGAGCCGGTGTTGCCGCGCAGGAACCTCACGGTGGCCAGCCTAGGCCAAGGACCGAGTAAGCCTTCATCTGCTGGGGCGGGCGATGAACGCGGACTGTGCCACCATGGGGGCACGGAATCACCCGTCGGTTGCGGACGTTCGAGTAGGGTAGAAACACCCGTCCGTGCCGAGCGCCGAAATCCCCAGGGAGAGTCATGACCGTCGAGAACACCGTCGGCACCGAGGTGTCTACTCATGGTGTCGAGCTCACCACCGCTGCTGCCGCCAAGGCGAAGGCGCTGCTCGACCAAGAAGGTCGCGCCGACATGCACTTACGCATCGCGGTGCAGCCGGGTGGTTGTGCCGGTCTTCGCTACCAGCTTTTCTTCGATGAGCGCTCGCTGGACGGCGATGCCATGCGGGACTTCAATGGTCTCGGCGTCGTTGTCGACCGGATGAGCGTGCCGTACCTGCAGGGTGCTGTGATCGATTTCGTGGACACGATCGAGAAGCAGGGCTTCACCATCGACAATCCCAACGCAGGTGGTTCCTGTGCGTGCGGGGACTCGTTCAACTAATTCGACTGTCGGGCTCCCGTGCACGCGCTATGCGTGCACGG
>JAICSB010000020.1 GCA_025937115.1 Pseudonocardiaceae bacterium
GGCTCCACTTCCGAAGGGCATTACGCTAGGCCATGCGATTCGGCATAGCGTCAGCCTCTTGGGTGGCATTCTGCGCGTCCAAATGGCGGTTACCTAACGGTGTGCGATCAATGGCTCGCTCTCGGGTACACCTCACAGGGCGCACCTCTCACAGGGCGCACCTCTCACAGGGCACACCTCGAGGGGGTGCGCCGCCGAGATTTCAGGTGCCGTGTCTGCGAGCGCGGCCGGTCCGGCGTTGTCATCGCAAGTGTCCGTGCGTTCGGAGCCGCGCTGCGACAACCAGCCCTCCCCGGCTGAACCTGATAGAATGCCAGATATGAGCCACGAATACAAGAAGGCAATGGAGCACGAGGCGACATCTCAGTCGGGCAATGCGCCGGGCGGCGCGATGAGTGGTGGTTTCGGCGGTTGGACGCGCTGGAGCGAAGAAACGCACACCGAAACAGACATCAGGGAGTGCACTGACCAGCACTGCATGAACGTCGAGGTGAATTGCGGTTTCCAGGGCTTGGACCCAAGCTCGCCGCTGTCCCAGTCGGCCGGCGTGAGCGACGACCTCCGCGCTGCGTGGCGGGCGCAACTCGACAGTGAGGGCAAGCCCAGCTCGGGGACTCAGAGTCTGAAGGAGCTTGTCTTCGGTACGGGTTCTGACCGTCCAGCGTCCTGACGACCCAGCGTCCGGCGCAACACCTGTGCCTAACGGCCCTCAGACCACGGCGTGCGGCCCCAGCCGTGCGCCGTCGAGGATCTGCAGGGGCACCGTTCGATCACATATTGTTAATCCTGTCGCTTGGCATGCTGCCAAGTGGGCGATCCTCGAAGCTCATCTGAGTGAAGGTTCATGTGTTGTTCACTTTCTGACTAGCTGAGGTCTACCTGTGCTGGGACCCAAGTTGCATAAATTGCGTGTGCAGCCTTACGGCTGTGGTCGCCCAACTTGCTCCCACCTACGGAGGTCTCGTGAAACTCCAGCGACATCGAGCTGTACTCGGCTTGCTGGCTGGGTCGGGATTGCTAGTCACCGCGTGCGGCTCGGACACCGGCGGCGGCGTTGGCACGCCGTCGACCAACCCCGGCGGCGCGGTGGCCATCACCTGCAGTCCCGGATCGTTGACTGCTGCCGGATCCACGGCCCAGCAGAATGCCATCGCACAGTGGATCAAGGACTATCTCAACAAATGTTCTGCCGCCAACATAAACTATGCCGGCGGAGGTTCTGGACAGGGCGTTCAACAGTTCACTGACGGAAAGATAGACTTTGCGGGATCCGACTTCCCGCTGGCCGCGGGCAAGGAACAGCAAGCGGCGGACGCACGCTGTCAAAATGGGCCCACCGTCAATATCCCGATGGTCGGTGGACCGATCGCTATCGGTTACAACGTCCCCGGAGTCACGAAAACGCTGAACCTCTCGGCGAACAACTTGGCCAAAATCTTTGCTGGAAAGATCACGAACTGGAACGATGCGGCGATCGCGCAGGACAATCCCGGTACGCAGCTTCCGTCGCTGGGGATTCAGGCTTTCCACCGATCTGATGGTTCTGGCACCACCTACAACTTCACCAACTACCTGGCGAATGACGCTAAGACGGACTGGACGTCCGGTACCAACAAGAACTGGACCGCGCCGGGTGGGCAAGGAGCCAAGGGTAGCCAGGGCGTTGCGCAGGGGGTGAAGTCCACACCGGGTGGTATCGGATACTTCGAGCTTTCATTTGCGACGCAGAGCCAGATACCCTACGCGGCGGTCGGCAATGCCGAGGGCAAGTTCATCGCGCTTACCCAGGACAATGCGGTCAACTTCCTGTCCAAAGCCAAGGTTCCTGGTACTGGTGGTGACCTGAAGCTCCAGTTCGATTACGCTACTACCGATGCGACCGCCTACCCGAACCTGCTCGTGACGTACGAAATAGTGTGTTCGAAGGGCAATGCTGCAGATAAGCTGCCGTTGCTCAAGAACTTTTTGGGTTACGCGGCCAGCCCGGCTGGTCAACAGGAGCTTCCAAGTCAGGGATCCATACCGTTGCCGGACAGTCTGCAGCAACAGGTGCGGCAGACAGTCGGATCTCTCGGCTAGTGCCGCGGTTATTTGCTGGGCCACACCGGAATGGAAGAGGGCGGTTATCGATTGCGCACACTCAGAAGTTCCCGGATATGAGGATGTAGCATGGACGAACCAGAATGCGCGGCGGTCTCGACGGCGCCATCCGGGCATGTTCCGGACACCGGTGGACCTCACTCGTCGTCGCTAGTGAGGCAACCGCCGATGTCGAACATGCCATCCGGCGGGAATTTAGACCGGCGGACTCGCCGGCGTGGTGATGCAATCTTCCGGATGCTGGCCCAAGGATCCGGCGCTGCGCTGTTGGTCATCATGGCCGCTATCGCGGTGTTTCTCGTGCTGCAAGCGGTCCCCGCGCTTAATGCGGACACCACGAGCTTCCTCACTACGTTGAAATGGGCGCCCGACGGTACACCATCATCCTTCGGTATCGCGGCCCTAGCTTTCGGTAGTGTGTTGACATCGCTGTTAGCGTTGCTGATCAGCGTGCCAGTGGCCGTCGGTGTAGCGCTCGCCACCAGCCACTATGCGCCACGATGGCTAGCCCGCCCGCTGACCTATGTAGTCGACTTGTTGGCAGCCGTTCCGAGCGTTGTCTTCGGATTATGGGGCTTGACCTACCTAGTCCCCAACATCATTGCACCGTCGACGTTCTTGAATCACTATCTGGGATTCATTCCGCTCTTTGTCTCCTACGGTACCTACGGAAAATCGATCTTCGCCGCCTCCATAGTGCTCGCGGTGATGGCGATTCCGATCATTTCCGCCATCTCCCGTGAAGTGTTTATTCAGACACCGCGCGATCAAATTGAAGCGGCGTGGGCCATCGGCGCGACAAAATGGGAGATGGTCCGCACCTCGGTCTTCCCATACGGGCGCTCGGGCATTATCAGTGGGACGGTGCTCGGGTTCGGTCGGGCAATAGGAGAGACGATCGCGGTAGCGCTTGTGCTGTCGGCCAACTACGAGATCAGCCTCCACATACTCGAACCCGGGGGTAACACTATCGCGGCTAATATCGCCACTCGATATGGAGAGGCTGGTGAGATAGGCCGGGGCGCGTTGATCGCGTCGGGCTTGGTGCTATTCATCATCACGCTGATCGTCAATTTCGGGGCTCGCGCGATCGTCGGGAAAAATAGTCGCGGAGGTGCGTCATGACGATGGTCGGTATGGCGTCGACGGGGAGCTCAGCGCTGATTCGAGCGCGGCTGTCGGGCTGGTCACACGCTGCGATCGCGGCTGGCGCTATCACGGTGACCGTGGTGCTGTTCGCTGCCACACCGATGCAGGGCCGGGTCGCGTTTCTGCTGGTCGCGGCAGCACTCTACGTGGTAGCGCTGACGACCGTGTCGGCGCTGGTCGAAGGCCGACGCAGGGCCAAGGACAGATTGGTGACCAGCATCGTGGTGGCGTGTTCCGGTGCCGCCGTTTTGCCGCTGGTCGCGGTGCTGGGATTCACGATCGCCAAGGGCACGGCCGTCCTCAGCGGATCATTTCTCACCCACACGATGCGCGGCGTCGCCGAGCAGGACGCGAACGGTGGCATATACCAGGCAATCATCGGCACACTAGAGCAGGTCGGCTTGGCTACGCTCATGGCGGTCCCGTTCGGCCTCCTTGTTGCGATCTACCTCGTTGAATACAGTTCCGGGCGGTTCGGCCGGTTCGTGAGCTTCTTCGTCGACGTGATGACCGGCCTTCCCTCGATCGTTGCCGGGCTGTTCATCTTCGCGTTGTGGATCCTCGCGTTGGGACAGAGCTTTTCCGGTTTCGCTGGCTCAATGGCGCTGACGGTCTTGATGTTACCTACCGTGGTCCGGTCGGCGGAGGAGATGTTGAAGATCGTCCCGGACAGTCTTCGGGAGGGTAGCTATGCGCTGGGGATACAAAAGTGGGTTACCGTGGTACGAATCGTGTTGCCCTCAGCTCTGGCCGGAATCGTGACTGGAGTGATGCTCGCTATCGCGCGGGTCACCGGGGAGACTGCGCCGCTGTTGGTCACAGTATTCGGCAACCCGGCGCTCAACTTCAATCCGTTCTCCGGAGCGCAGGCTTCGCTGCCACTGTTCGTGTTCAGTGAGGCAGGCTTACCTAATGAGACGGCAATCAACCGGGCCTGGGCGGCGGCCTTGGTGCTGATTCTGGTCGTGTTGGTCCTCAACGTTGTCGCCCGAGTGCTTGCCCGCCTCGTGAGTGTCCGCAGCTAACCTCCTAAAAATTGGACCCGTCATGGCCAAGAATATCCAGATGAAAGATGTCGACATCTACTACGGCAAGTTCCATGCTGTGCAGGGGGTGAATCTGTCGGTGCCGCCACGCGCCGTTACCGCGTTCATCGGTCCCTCCGGTTGCGGCAAATCCACGGTGTTGCGCACGATCAATCGGATGCACGAGGTCATCCCAGGGGCGCGGGTCGAGGGCCGGGTAGAGCTCGATGGGGAGGACATCTACCGGCCAGGTGTTGATCCAGTCGAAGTGCGTCGTGCGATAGGCATGGTGTTCCAGCGACCGAACCCGTTTCCGACGATGTCCATCCGAGACAACGTCGTCGCCGGCCTCAAACTGCAGCGAGTGAACAACAAGGCTCAGTTGAATGAGGTGACTGAGCGTTCCCTGCGCGGCGCCAACCTATGGAATGAAGTGAAGGACAGGCTCGGCAAGCCCGGCGGCAGCCTGTCGGGCGGCCAGCAGCAGCGGCTGTGTATCGCGCGCGCGATTGCGGTGCAACCGGACGTTCTGCTGATGGATGAGCCGTGCTCGGCACTGGATCCGATCTCCACTCTCGCGATCGAAGACCTGATTGGGAAATTGAAGCAGGATTACACGATCGTCATCGTGACGCACAACATGCAGCAGGCTGCTCGGGTATCTGACCGGACCGGCTTCTTCAACCTCCTGGCAGTCGACAAGCCGGGGCGCCTCGTGGAGCTCGACGACACGGAGAAGATCTTCTCCAACCCGACGGAGAAAGCCACTGAAGACTATATCTCGGGGCGGTTCGGCTGATGTCATCGATCGAGAGCTGGGGGCCGACGAACACACCGCAGGCTTACCGTTACTTGCCGGTCGATCCCCAGACTCTCGGTTTGCTGCGGATTCTGAGAATCGGGGATATAGAGCTGCAGCTTGACGGGCACCGGCTCCTGGTCCGGGGCGCCGCGGTTCACCTGCCGCACAAGGAGTTCGTGATCCTGCGGCAGCTGATGGACAACGCCGGTCGAGTCGTCACCCGGCGTGAGTTACTGGACAACGCATGGGGTCCGGATCGAACAGATGCCCGCAACTACTTGGAGGTGCACATTCGTCGGATTCGCACGAAGATCGAGAGTGACGTGGACCGGCCGACTCGGATCCGGACAGTGCGCGGGGTCGGTTACGTCTTCGACTTGCCGCAAGAACAGACTAACGCAGACGGCGGCTAAGCAGACGGCGGCTGGTGCGCTTGTGAGTCTTGAGGCTGCGGGTTCTGGTGCGGCGGTGGCTGCTGAGACTGGTGCTGGAACGCCGTGGCGGCCGCCGATGAGCCCGGCGTCCGAGGTAGTTGCTCGGGCTCCTTCTCGCCGGACAAGGCGCGGGTTTCGGCCTTGAAGATCCGCATCGATTGCCCGACCGAACGGGCCATATTCGGCAGCTTGTTGGCACCGAACAGCAGCATGAAGACCGCCGCCACGATCAACAGATGCCACGGGCTCAACTCGCCCATCGTCGCCTCCCTGGTCAGCGTCGCGCTAGCACGCTTGTAATCTCGCTGCTTAACATACTCGCCCCGGGCGGTCTGGGTTCGGCGCGCTTGGGTGGCCTGCGCGATGGTGCCGGCATGTCGCTAGGCACCGGCGTTGGTGCCCGCTCGTAGTGGCACGATCACGGGGTGCCGCGCAGTGTGGGGGTGGAGGAGGAGCTGCTGCTGGTCGACCCGGACAGTGGCCGGGCGCTGGCGTTGGCGGCAGCGGTGCTGCGCAAGGCGAACGACGGCGGGCAACAGGTTGATGAGCAAGCCCTCACCTCCGAGCTGACCCGCCAGCAGCTCGAGACCAACACCCGGCCGTGTACCTCGCTGGACGAACTCTCAGCGGAAGTGCGGCGGTGGCGGCGTGCGGCGAACGAGGCCGCCGAGGGCAAGGGCGCCCGGATCGCCGCACTGGCCAGCTCGCCGCTTGCGACCGAACCGTCGATCAGCTCGTCGCCTCGTTACCAGCGGATGGTGGATGAATTCGGCCTGACCGCGGAGGAGCAACTCACCTGTGGCTGCCACGTGCACGTTGAGATCGACTCTGAGCCGGAGGGGGTGGCGGTGCTGGACCGAATCCGCGGATGGCTGCCCTGCTTGCTCGCGCTCAGCGCGAACTCCCCGTTCTGGCAGGGACACGACAGCGGCTACGCCAGCTTCCGATCGCAGGTCTGGGGCCGCTGGCCGTCGGCGGGGCCAACCGGGCTGTTCGGCTCCGCCGAGACCTATCACGCCACCACGCGGGCAATGATCGCGTCTCGGACGATACTCGATCTGGGGATGGTCTATTTCGACGCGCGGCTGTCCCGCCAGCACCCGACGGTGGAAGTGCGCGTTGCCGACGTGTGCCTCGACGCCGACGATGCCGTGTTGCTGGCCGGCTTGGTCAGAGCGCTGGTCGACACCGCTGCGCGGTCCTGGCGAGCTGGCGTTCCCGCGGCGCCAATTCGTACCGAGCTGCTGCGGCTGGCGAGCTGGCGAGCCGCCCGCTCCGGTCTCGACGGTGATCTCGTCGATCCGGCGGGCCGGCCGGCGCCGGCAGCACAGGTGATCAGTGCACTCGTGGACCACGTCCGCCCGGTGCTGGACGACTACGGCGATCTCGAGGTTGTCGAAGAACTGGTCGGCACCGTGCTCAGCCGCGGCAACGGGGCACACGCGCAACGGCGGATCTACCGCACCGGCGGGCAGCTAGCCGACATCGTCGCCTACGCCGTGGATCGCACAACCGCGTAATGCGGCTACCCGAAAGCACCGGGATGGAGGCTGACTTTGCTAGCGCGACGCAAGGCCCTGGTGACCAACGACGACGGCATCGACTCGCCGGGCCTCGTTGCGCTGGCTGCCGCAGCGGTTGCGGCCGGCCTCGAGGTCGTGGTGGCCGCACCCGCGCGGCAGTCCAGCGGGGCCAGCGCCGGAATCATCGCGACGACCCGGCAGGGTCAGACGCTGATCGAGCGACGGCAGCTGGCCGATCTCCCCGGCGTCGAGGCCTACGCTGTGGATGCTCAGCCGGCATACATCGTGCGCGCGGCGGTCCGCGGCTGGTTGGACCCGGCACCGGAGCTGGTCCTGGCGGGGGTCAACCACGGAGCGAACGTGGGACGCACGATCCTGCATTCCGGCACCGTGGGAGCGGCGCTGACCGCCGGGTTGAACGGCTTGTATGGGCTGGCCGTGTCGCTCGACATCGGCTGGCACCCCACCGGCGCACCGCACTGGTCCACCGTCGGGCACCTGTTGCCGGACGTCCTGGAATTGCTGGCTGGTGCTCCGCACGGCACCGTGCTCACGCTTAACTTCCCAGACCGGCCAGCCGAGGCGCTGGGCGAGATGCGCTACGCCGCACTCGCGGAGTTCGGCACCGTGCAGACCACCGTCGACCGGGTGGACGACGGTGAGCTGCACCTCGCGCAGGTCGAGACGCAGGCTCCGCCGGCGGCGGGCACCGACAGTGCCCTGCTCGCGGCCGGGCATCCGACCCTGACCGCGCTGGAGTCCGTTTGCGAGGTATCCGGGCCGGCAATTCCGCAGTGGCTGGCATCGGCGATTCACCGCATCGGCTGATTGCCATCTCGGTGCACTCGGTGGTCAACGCATATCGTTACCTCGATTTATCGTGCCGGCGGTTGCGCGCTTCGCCGACGGTGAGGACGGTGGTACGTGGACGGCAAAGCCAGCATCCTTGAGACCCTTGGAGCCACAGCATGTCCACTCAGATCAAAGACCACCGACGGGCCGCCGACGCTCGTGACGACCGGGACCCCGGGCCGTTGCACGCTTCCGCGGACATGACCGCTGAGCCGGTCGCCGCAGACCCGACCACCCAACGGGTGCAGGACTCGATGGTCCAGCTTGTGCGTCAAGGTCAAGACACGTCACTGAGATCGCTGCAGGTCTGGGCCGATCTGGCCCGCAAGCTCGGCTCCACCGCGCTGAGCTCGCCCGCAGGCGCGACGATGGTCTCGCTCGCTCACGACCCGTTCGAGAAGCTGCTTGAGGCTCAGCGTCAGGTCGTCGAGGAACTCGTCGCCACTCAACGTCAACTTGCCCAACGGCTTTTCGACACGACCGCCACCGGCGGCGATGGCCTCGCTGCTCGGTAGGCCACCTCAGCAGTAAAACCCTCAAGCCGGCCGATTGCGGCCGCGGGAAACGGCGTGCAATGACGCGGCCGTGCCCTGATTAAGCATGCGCGAGTCCCGACGTTTCGGTGAGATAGCCGTCTGCACCGCTCAATGGGACCTGCCGGTAAACAAAGACCACGAACTCAGAAAGGTAATTTCGCAATGAGCAATTCCCTGAATCTCGCCCATCAATGGTGGGACACCCTCGACCAGACCGACCGTCAACGGGTCTGGGATGCCCGCTACAGCTACCTGTCCGGCGACCTCGTGGAAAGCATGGCCAACGCCGGCGTGCCGGTGGTCAGCGATGGCCGTTGGTCCTGCGTCAGCGTCGGACCCACCGGTTTCACCGTGCCGATCGCCGTCCAGCAGCTCCTCGAGCGGCTGCCGCAGGTCCCCGACGAAGACAGCTCACTTTCCGTTCCGTAAGTCGGGCGTGGTAGGCAGGGGGAGTGCGTTGACCAGCCGGTCCAGCTCGTCTTCGGTGTTGTAGTAGTGCACCGAGGCGCGGACTAGTTCGGACAGGCCACGGCGCGGCAGATCCAGGCGGGCCGAGCTGGCGACGGAAACGCTGGTGTTCACCCCCGACTCGGCAAGGCGGCGCCGCACAGCCCGTGCTGGGACCCCGTCGACGGTGAACGTGACGATCGCACAGCGGCGCAGGCCCTGATCGTGCACGTGCACCCCGTCGAGGGCTGCCAGCCGCTTTCGCAGCGTTTCGGCTAACGCCGTGACGCGTGCTTCGATGGCATCGAGTCCCCAGGACAGCGCATAGTCGATGGCGACCCCCAGGCCGATCTTGGTGGCGTAGTTGGTCTCCCAGCTCTCGAAGCGCCGCGCGTCTGGGCGGATCTCGTAACGCTCCGGAGCGGTCCACGTGGCGGCGTGCATGTCAAGAAAGGGCGGCTCTAGCTGGTCGAGAAGCGCGCGACGTACGTAGAGAAAGCCCGTGCCGCGTGGACCGCGCAGGAACTTACGTCCGGTCGCGGAGAGCAGGTCAGCACCGATGCGATCGACGTCGACGGGCAGCTGGCCCACTGACTGGCAGGCGTCGAGCAGGAACGGTATCCCAGCCTCGCGGGCGACCGCGCCGACCTGTTCAGCGGGGTTGACCAGCCCACCTTGGGTCGGCACGTGGGTGATCGCGATGAGCTTGACCTCGCCGCCGCCACCACCAACGCGGCGGCGCAGGTCGGCGACGCTGAGCTGGCCATGCTCGTCATCGTCGACGACTTCCACGACCGCGCCAGTGCGGCGCGCGACCTGAAGGAAGGCGATGACGTTGCTGGCGTACTCAGCGTGGGCGGTGAGGATGCGTTCGCCCGGCTTGAACGACATGGCGTAGAAGGCCATATCCCAGGCCCGGGTCGCATTCTCCACAACCGCGACCTCGTCGACCTCGCAGCCGATCAACCGAGCGATCGCGGTGTACGTCGCCTCGGTGTGCTCGGCGGCCGCATCAGCGGCCTCATACCCGCCGAACTCGGCTTCCCGACGTAGATGGGCGATGACCGCTTCGGTGACCTGCGCCGGCGGTAGCGCCGCCCCAGCGTTGTTCAGGTGCGCCACCCGACTTACCCCTGGGGTATCGCGCCGGGCACGGTCCACGTCGAAGGCCACAACACACCCTATTCGCTGGTATACCCACGAGCCTGCACGTATCGCCTGAGTGCTCTCAGCCTCCCGAACTCCACAGCGGAGTCGCTCGGCCGACCTTGGACAGCACTGCTGTGCAGTTCGGGAACATGAGGGCTGGTGCGAATGCGGCGCTGGCAAGGGTTGAGCTAAAACGCTCAGCTGGGACTGTTGTGTTCGACTTGGGAACCTTGCCGGGACGAGTTGTCGATGTCGACGGTGGGTTTGCCGTCGGCTGTGGTGTTGCCGACCACAACGCAGCCGTTCGAGCCGTCGATGATGATGATTCCACGGGTGATGTTGGGCCCGGAGATTTTGTTGTCACGGAGCTCGACGTTGGGCCAACGGCGTATGTTCACGGCTTGGGCACCGTTGGACGCGCAGGTATTGCCGATGAAGCTGATGGATGGGCCGCTGGTCGGGGCGGCGTGGTTGCCACTCTGGTCGCCGGTGGCGATCAGACACTGCGCATCGACGTTGCGGCAGGTATTATGCGCGATCACGACGTCGTAGGTGGGTGGGCCGTTGCTGTCGTAGGTTTGGAAACAGTCGGGGTGCGGCGGGTTCGCGTAGCCGGTGGCGGAGATGTCTGTGATGGTGTTGTCAGTGATTCGGTGACCATTGCCGAAAAAACGCATTCCGTCTGCGTCGCCATTGTCGCGGGCCACTGTCCCACTCACGGTATTGTTTCGAACCGCGATCTGGCGCCCGCTGATCCAGATTCCGGCGGTGGCGACATGGTGCACCGTGTTGTCCTCGATGATCGAGTTCTCGCACGGATTGCAGGTGATCCCACTTCGCTGGGTGTCTTGGACGGTGTTGTGCCGGATGGCCAGGTCGGTGCCGTTGGCGAAGAGACCGTCGCCGCCGACGACCGTGAAACCCTCGATGATGACGTGGTCTGCCGAGACGTGGATGTTGCGCACGGTGGCCCCGTCGGCGAAGAGTCTGACCGGCGCGGCCGCGGAGCCCGGACGGTTCATCGTCACGTCGGTGTCGGCGAGGTCATGGCCGGTGAAGCACACCGTGGTCCCGGGGGAGGCAGCATTCAGGGCCGCCGGGACATCGTCGGCGCGGGTAACCGTGCGGCGGCAGTCGGGCGCCCCGCTTTGGTTCGGAGCCGGCTCCGCATTTGGGCTTGACGGGCTCTGGCCGGACCCTGGATTCTGACTAGCTGGAAGGTTCTGGCCAGCCGAGGGGCTCTGGCCCGTGCAACCGCCGACGAGCAGCAGAAGACCCAGCGCGGTCATCCAGACCCTCACCATTCGGCGCCGCCGCGTCACCGGTGCCATCACCCGGAGTCCCGGGACAGAGTGTTCACCGGAGCAGGGTATGGCCCCGCGGTCGTTGTCGGCGTAACCCACCGTCGGCATGTCGGATTCGTATGGTGGGCCAAGGGGGAAGAAGGTGGTCATGACCACCCAGCGGGATGGGATGGACACGAGCAACCGGACCCGTGTGACTGCAACGCGGCGCTGGGCATGGCTGCCGGTGCTGCTGGTGGGTGTTGGGATGTTCATCGCCGTCCAGCAGGCTCTGGTGATCACCGGAAATCCAACATTGGTGCCCTCGCTGCTCGTGCTCGGGGCACTGCTGATTCCGGTGACCTTCGTGGTTTACATCGACGGTCGAAACCCGGCCTATGACCTGCCGCTGAGCGTTCTGTTGAGCTGCGCGCTGCTGGGTGGCGTGCTGGGATCCTCAGCCGCCAGCGTGCTGGAGTTCGACACCATGCGACGGCTGGGTGATCTGCCGACGGTGTACATCGCGCTGATCGAAGAAGCGACCAAACTCCTGGTACCGGTCGCGATGCTGATCTTCACGCGGTACCGGCGCAATCCTGCCGACGGGCTACTCATCGGAGTGGCGGTCGGGATGGGTTTTGCCGTGCTGGAGACCTTGGGCTACGGATTTGTGACCCTGCTGGCCAGCGGGGGGAACCTGTCCGACGCCGAGGGGCTGTTGTTGCTGCGTGGCATCCTCAGCCCGGCTGGGCACGCCGCCTGGACCGGTCTAGCCGCTGCGGCGCTGTGGTGGGCCCATGCCCAACGCTGGAGACCACGCGGGCTGGCCGCCGTGGTCGGCACCTTCGTTCTCGTGGTGATCTTCCATACCTTCTGGGATGCGGTCGGCATCTGGTACGGCTACCTCATCATCGGGTTCATCAGCCTCGCCCTGCTGCTACGCCAAACCCACCGCACCGTTCTCACCAGATAAGCAGGCCCACCGACGTCTACTCCGGCGGCGGACCCTGCTCGCCGAGGCGGCGCTTCAGCTGCTCGCCGCCCTTGTCGATCAGATCGGAGTGCTTGCCGCCGGTCCTCTCATCGGCGTAGCCCTCCGCCTTCTCGATGCCCTGCTCGACCTTGTCCGGGTGCTTGCCGGCCATTTCCTGGGCCTTCTGTGCCAACTCGCCGATCTTGTCACCGAGACCCACGATGTCTCCTCTCGACATCCGGCACACGGTGTGCCGGTCGGTATTGGCTACCCCCGAACCACCCGCCGACTCACATCACGACCGAAATTAACCCGGCTGGGGGGTGGCGGCGGCTTGGCGCAGCGACCGGGTGAGCCGGAGGGTTCATCCGGGGACGTCTGGGGAACCTGGATGACACGGCTGAACAGGGCGGCACGTGCCCGACCAACGGTGAGGTGAACGAGCGGATGGCAATCACGACGACCAACCCCTCGACCGGTGAGACGCTGCGTACCTTCGAGGCTTTGACCGATGGGGAGATCGACGCGCGGATCGCCAGGGCAGCGGCCGCCTTTCATAGCTACCGGAAAACCACCTTCGCCCAGCGCGCTGAGTGGATGCACGCGGCTGCCGGCATCCTGGAAGCCAAAACTGAGGACATCGCCGAGCTGGTGACCCTGGAAATGGGCAAGACGCTGAAAGCCGCCAAGGCTGAGATAGCGAAATGTGCTGCTGGTGCGAGGTTCTACGCCGAGAATACGGAGCGTTTTCTTGCTGACGAACCAGCCGACCCGGAGTCGGTATCCGCCGCCAAAGCATATACCCACTGGCAGCCGCTCGGCCCGGTGCTGGCTATCATGCCGTGGAACTTCCCGTTATGGCAGGTAATCCGGTTTGCCGCACCTGCCCTCATGGCGGGCAACGTCGGACTGCTCAAGCATGCATCCAACGTGCCGCAAACCGCGTTACGGCTTCAGGATGTGTTCCTAGAGGCCGGTTTCCCGCAGGACGTCTTCCAGACCTTGCTCATCGGTTCCGACGCCATCGAAAAGGTGCTCACCGACACCAGGGTGGTGGCCGCGACCTTGACCGGCAGCGAGGGCGCTGGGCGATCCGTCGCAGAGATCGCCGGCCGTGAAATCAAGAAGACCGTGCTGGAGCTCGGCGGCAGCGACCCCTTCGTCGTCATGCCCTCCGCCGACTTGACGCGTGCCGCCGCGGTCGCAACTACCGCGCGCTGCCAGAACAACGGGCAGAGCTGCATCGCCGCGAAACGGTTCATCGTCCATGCCGATGCTGCTGAGGAGTTTCAGCGGCGTTTCGTCGAGAACATGTCGTCGCTCGTTGTCGGAGACCCCACCGACGAGCGGACCGACGTCGGGCCGCTCGCGACCGAACAGGGTCTGCGGGATGTCGAAGAAGTGGTGAATGACGCCGTCGGTAAGGGCGCCCAGGTGCTCTGCGGCGGGCAGCGGCCGGATCACCCAGGCTGGTTCTACCCGCCCACCGTGATCACCGGGGTGACACCGGATATGCGGATGTACCGCGAAGAGGTGTTTGGTCCGGTTGCCCAGCTCTATGCGGTGCCGGACATCGACGCGGCGATCCGCCTGGCCAACGACACCGCCTTCGGGCTGGCGTCCAACGCATGGACCGGCGACCGCGCCGAACAAGCCAGGTTCATTGACGAGCTGGAGGCTGGTCAGGTCTTCATTAACGGAATGACCACCTCATATCCTCAGCTGCCGTTCGGTGGGGTGAAAAATTCCGGCTATGGGCGTGAGCTTTCAGACCTCGGTATTCGTGAATTCTGCAACGCCAAGACGGTGTGGATCGGCAACCCTCACACAGCCGACGCTGGGAGCCCGCCGACCGAGTAACAGGTGGCACGGCACCCCGGTCACGCCCGCCCCAGCACCGCCCACGCCCGGGCCTGCAGTTTGAAGGGCCCATCGGGCGAGCCCAGGAGCTCGGCGAACCGGTGCCGTAGCGCTGCACGCCGCACCGGCGGTAGCGATACGCAGAACGCACCCGACGGAGCCACGCCGAGCTCCAACGGGGCCCACAGGTCGGCGAAGTCCCGGTAGGTGGCGCTCACCACCACCGGGCCCACCTCCACCTCCGCCAGACCAGCGTCCTGCCACAGTCGGCCTAGCACTCCAGGGGAGCAAAACGGCATTCGCCGGCCCTCGTCGAGAGCGCGTGCCGGTTCGCCCTCCACGTCGATGGCGGCGTCCCAGAAGGCACGCAACAGTCGCATCTGTCCGGTGTAGTCCCACACGGTCGCCGCCACCACGGCGCCCGGGCGCGCCACCCGGCGCATCTCGGCGACGCCGCCGGCGGCGTCGACCATGAAATTCACAACCAGCTGGGCGAAGACGGCGTCGAACGTGGCAGCCTCGAACGGGAGCGCCTCCGCTGTCCCCACCCGGACATCAGCCCCCGGCACCCGTACCCGGCAGGCGCGGGCGTAGCCGTCGGAAGGATCGACCGCCGCCACCAGCGCCGGCTCCCCGACTGCGCGGGAAAGGGCCAAGGTGAGCGCGCCCGGCCCGCACCCCACGTCGAGCACCCGGGCGCCGGCAGCCACCCCGGCTCGCTGGAGGAGGGCGGCGGCCAAGGCCGGCCCATAGCGTCCGACGTGGAGGTCGTAGGCCTCGGGCGACGTTCGGAAAGAGGCCAGGTCGTCCGTGGACACGACGTCAGGATGCCACGCGCCGGTCAAGAACGACCCGAGTTAGAGGGCTTAGGCGAACTGTGAGGGTTGGGTCGATTCCAGGGCGATAGTTCGCGTGTGTGCCGGTGCCGCTGTCCGTGAACTGGACAAGACCGACCTGTGGAGGGGACAGAAACGTCGGCCGCGTCGAGTTCACGGACCGCGGCCACGGGCAAGCCAGCCTGGGAGCATGCCTGGCTGGGATAGGGCGAAGTCCGGCTAGCGATGCCAGGGGATCGTGGGCGAAGGCAGCGTTGGGGGGTTGAGAAACGGTGGGACGGTGGATAGGTCGATCAGGTCCCACGGCGCGGTCGCGCTGGCATCCCGACGGGTTAACGGTGGCAGATTCCACTTCTCTTCGATGAGCTTGAGCGCGGATGTGTGGTCGAAGGGGGTCGAGGATACGTAGTCGGGTTTGGCGTAGGGGCAGACGACGACGGCGGGCACCCGGAATCCGTATCGGTCGTAACGTCCGTCGTGGGAGTGCAGCGCGCGCAGCCGCGGCCACAGCCCGGTGTGTTTCACCAGCCATCGTAGCGGCCCGGTGCCGCCTCGGAGGCTGTGCGGGAGCACGTGGTCGGGTTCGACTGCAGGGGGTGGTGGCACGTGATCGTAGTATCCGCCGTGTTCGTCGTAGAGCCAGATGAGCAGGGTGTGCGGCCAGCCGGGGCCGTGCATGACTGCGTTGATGACCGCGGCGGCGAAACCTTCCCCGAGGCGAATGTCTTGGGGGTTCTCCTCTGAGGACACCTCAAAGTCGGGGTCGACGATGCTCACCGACGGTAGCGTGCCCGCTGCGGCGTGGTGGAAAAAGCGATCGATGTGGCGTAGGTGCCCGATTGTCCGCGCCAGCCCGAGTGGGTAGAGGTTCGCCGTGCATTGGAGCTCGCCGCGCACGTGGGCCTCGATACCAGGCAGCAGCTGTCTGGCGAGCAACGTCAATGCGCGGACACCGCGGACCCCGGCGAGTCGCTTGCCGATCAGGTGTAGACCCGGGACGTGGTGATAGTTGATCCACCCGATGCCGTGGCGGTTGAGCAGGTCGAAGATCGTGCCGGATCGAGGGTAGTCGATGATGCTGGCGATCTCGTCGTCGATCAGCCCGTGCGCGGTTGCCGCGATGAGGAAACGGCGGTTGGGAAACGTCGGGCCCAGGCAGGAGCTAAACCAGCGGTCGGCGAGGGGGAAAGTCCGAGCCAGCCCCGCGTAGAAGGGGAGGTCGTCGGCGGTCCAGTAGCCCATTGCCACGCTGGCGTCAGCGTTCGGTGCGATGTCTTCGACGCTGGTCACGAATCCGTCATTGCGTCCCTGATCAAACTGCAGATGGCTGGAGCGCCAACTCTGGGAGGGCACATGCTCGCTCTGCAGGGTGGTAGCGAAGTGGTGCGCGGGCACCGGGCTGCCATCGCGGCGGCGGTTCACCGGCGCAGGGCTGGGCAATCCGTCACCGCGGCCCAACGTGCCCAAATAGTTGTCGAACGAGTGGTTCTCCATCATCAGCAACACGATGTGACGGATCTGCGGGATCCGATCCGTGCCGGGCAGCAGCGACGGATCCGGAAGCATCTCCTGGTCGCGGCCGGCGTCGCGGTGCCGAAGCCGCCGCCGACCCGACATCCGATCCAGTGGCCGCCACAAATCCGTCCCGCTCACATCATCACCTCGACATCATCGCTTCGATTCGACCGACTCCTCATCCCGGGCTCTCTACCACGGGTGCGACGACCGCCAGACCCCTCCTGCTGGCTGGGCTGCGGTCACGCTAGCCCGATGAGGCCCGGGGCCGCATGCCCGGCGGTACAGCGACTGTGTAGATCCATCTGAAGATGGCGTTGTCGGGCGGGTTTCGTAAGGTCCTGGAGGTGAGGGCTTAGGGGCTGCTTGGCCGCCGGGACCCGGAAATGCAGATCGAAGGCGTGATGGAGGTGGAGTGGTGTATGCGCGAGACCGCGGGCAGCGGTGGGAGATACATGCGGCGCGCCTTTTTGATGGAAAGGTCATGCACCGGGGCATGCCGTTGGTGGTGATCCAGGGTGACCGCATCGTTGGCGTGGATCTTTCCGGGACGCGTCCCTCGGTGGAGTTGCCGCTGGTCGAACTGGGCGATGTCACCCTCCTGCCGGGCTTGATCGATGCGCACGTGCACCTGGCGTTCGACCCGTGTGGCGATGTCGCCGAGCACATGCAAGCAGATGACCAGGCGACCCTGATGGCGCGGATACGTCGGCATGCGTTTGCATCCTCGCGAGTTGCTGCCGCGCGAGCGTTGTTGCCCCGGATGCATCGGGAGGGTGTACGGCTGGTGTGTTCCTCGGACGCCGGGGTGGTCGCCGCGAAGCCGCACAATTGCCTCCCACGCGGGCTGGGAGACTTCAAAGCCTACGCTGAGCTCTCTCCTGCCGAAGTCATCGCGTCTGTTACTAGCCTGGCGGCCCAGTCCTGCGGGATTGGCGAACGGAAAGGTAAGATCGCCGCCGGGTATGAGGCCGACCTCCTCGCCGTCGTCGGCGATCCTGAAAAAGATCTGCAGGCTCTCGGCGCGGTATCCACGGTATTCCGGGCGGGACAGCGGATACCATCGTGAA